>JAOAIN010000157.1 GCA_026414685.1 Candidatus Goldiibacteriota bacterium | reverse complement strand
AGATGTGTATAAGAGACAGATATATAACTGTGCGTCTCAATTTATTCAAAACATTTTTATTAACAGGGTCTATCTCTGAAATCTTTTCAATGTTATTATCCAGCAATTCAACTCTTATAGCATTTATAGAATAAGCAGGAAAAATTTCAACTATATCTCCTTTCACTCTGAAAATTCCCTGGGTAAATTCAAACTCATTTCTTTTATATTGCATTTGAACTAATTTATCAGCAATTTCTGATATGGAAATTTCCATTCCTTCTTCAAGATACAAAACTTCTTTTTTATAATTCTGTGGTGAACCAATCCCATAAATACAAGATACACTGGCAACTATTATGACATCCCTCCTTGTGAGTAATTTATATGTTGCGGCGAGTCGCAGTCTATCAAGTTCATCATTTATGGACGCATCTTTTTCAATATATAAATCGCGTTGTGGTATATATGCTTCTGGTTGATAATAATCATAATATGATACAAAATATTCAACTGCATTATCAGGAAAAAAACTCTTAAATTCCATATATAGCTGTGCAGCAAGTGTCTTATTATGAGAAATTACAAGAGTTGGTTTATTTACTTCTTCTATTACTTTTGCCATTGTAAATGTTTTACCGGACCCAGTGACACCAAGAAGTGTCTGAAATTTCTCCCCATTTATGATTCCTTTAACTAGTGATTTTATTGCCTGTGGTTGATCTCCGGATGGTTTAAAATCTGTTTTTATTTTAAATTTGTCCATATATGATTTTTATCAAAAATTAATTTTTTATATTTTAATCTACATTTATCTACGATTTTATAATTTCTATATAACTTTTCCTAAAAATGAAAAAGCGCCTCGTCAAAAAAAAACATATTAAGAAATTATAAATTACTGATTATATTATATTTTTCAATTATTTATTATTTTTATTTAATTACCCTGACGCTTTGATATTTCCTGAATTATTTGTTTTACCTCAGGATGATCAGGATATTTCTCAACAAGTTTATTATAAATACGCATTGCTTCTTTAAACACATTTTGGCTAATATAAATAAATGCTGTTGTAATTAAAGAATCTAGTGTTTCATCATTTACTATAATATCATCCTGTGATTTTGACTCCACCTCTCCTATATCATCAACTATATTTTCTTCTTTTATTTCTTTATTTGTAAAAATATTACTTTCCTGTTTTTTATATTCCTTTTCTTCTTTTTTATGGATATCAATTGTTGGTTTTATATCCTTCTTATCATTGACTTCTTTGCCTATTTGGGGGATTTCATAAGTTTTTTTCAATGTATCCATTAAATTCGCTTTTTGAGTTTTTATTTCATTTTGCAGAAAAGCCGGGGTTTCTACAACTTTAGATTCAGATGTGCTTTCTTTTCCTTGTATTGCTTCTTTTTGTTTTTTCCACTTTTCTATTGCTTCCTTTTTTATTTTTTCTAGCAATTCACGTTTTTTTGCTTCTTGTTCTTTCATTATTCTCTGTATCTCTTCTTCTTTTAATTTTTCCTTTTTATGTGCTTCTTCTAGTTTTTGCTTTAATTCTTCTCCTGCTTTTTGTATTATCTCCATTTCTTTTGCTTCATATTCTTTTTGTATTTTTAGTTCCTCCTCCAGAAGCCGTCTTGCACGCTCTTCTTCTTCCTGAATAATTTTCATACGTCTCTCTTCTGCTGCTTTTCTTTTTGCTTCCTCAATTTTGTCTGCAGATGACATATCAATATTCTGCCAAACTTGTTCTCCTTCTGCCTTTTTAGCAATTAAACGGTAAACATCATGGAGCTTTTTTCTTAAATCCTGATTACCTGGGGATAATTTTAGTGCTGTTATATATGTTTCAACTGCACCATCATAATCCTCATTATCCAGATAATTCTGAGCCATCTTTTCAAATTTCTCTAGTAGCTCATTGCTCGGTTCTACCTTTGCCATATTCTGTTGTTCTGCAAGATGTTTCTCCCTTGCTTTATATTTTTCTTCATCTTCATTTAATTCCTTTAATTTAACACTCACAGGGAATTCTTCGCTCTCAAAATCTTTAATTTCTTCATAAATTTCTCTTGCTTCTTTATATTCATGCTGCAATGTTTTTTTCTCCGCTTCTCTTACTAGAAGCCGCAGAGTTGTCTTTAATTTATTTTTTAAACGTGGGTCATCAGGAAATGTTTTTATTATTTTTTTACATAACTTTATTATTTTCATTAACTGTCCTTTACTCTCCAGAACAGAAATACAGTTTATATATGCATCTGCTGCCTTTTCTTTCATTTCTGCTTTTAAATAAGCATCCCCAAGCATATTGAGTATATTAAAATCATCTTTTTCGGCTTCTGCGAGCTGCTCATATAAACTAATTGCTTTTTTATAATCTTTATTCTGATAATACTGATATGCGAGTTTTACATATAATGTTTTTTCTTCTGGAGTCACATCAAACCTCACAAAATTATATTTTATTTACTTAATTATAATATCACAAAAAAATAATGTCAAACTTGTATTTATAAAATTTAAATATATCTTTAAACTTATTTTATCCCCATATTTCAAAAATTATTATTTTAAACAAAGTCTAGGGTTAAAAAATATTTTTAAAAAAATTCATATAATTTAAATAGTTAAAATTCTATTTTAACTCTACCACTTATACTTCTTCCTGGCGCTGGAATTCCTTTTATATCTTCAAAATAATAATTCAATATATTGTCTATTTTAAAAGAAACATATAACCACTCATTTATTTTTCTATCTATCATCATATTTACCATATTGGCAGTGTCTTGTCTATTTGAATATGCTTTATGGACATATTGAATTATAAATAAAATTCCATAGATATCTATCTCGGTGTCAACTGATATTTTACTCCTTAAATATGCTAATCCATATTTTGATATATATGGTTCTGAAATATATGAATCAAGATAAGAATAAATTGCATTCAATTTAAATATATCAAACATTTTTAAATCAACTCCTAAATTAAAACCAGTTGTTTTAATTTTTGCTATATTTTTTATCTGCCAGAATGGATCAGATAAACTATTTTTACCCCAATCAATTAAATCAATACCTTCTCTATAAAATACATCGCCTTTTAACAGTATATCGTTAATTTTATAGTTTATACCAGTGCCGACTTCGTGACTTCTTTCTGGTTTTAAATTACTATCACCTTTATTATAAGGATCCTGATAATAAAGTTCTGTCCAATTTGGATATCTTGCAGTATAACTGTAATTCAATAAAATATTTATACTTTCAAGATCATAAATAAAATTAAGAGAAGGCAACATATCAAAATTTTTGTAATTATCATAATTTTCAATAGCAAGATTTAAATTTGTTTTTAAGTTTCCAAAAAATATAATACGGCTATTTATAAGAGCTGCATTTTTTATTCTATGATGACATCCGAGTTTACTGCTATTTATCTCTTCTCGCTGCCAGTTATATTGTAAATCAAAAATTTTATCTTTTTCAAAATAAAAATTATATTTAAAAATACCACCATAGATAAAATTCAAATGATTATTTTGATAGAATGATGGATTATTACTATTTAATGTAAAAACATCAGAATGTGAACGAACATAAAAAGATGTCTTAAATCCATCTATCATTTCTGACGTAATATTAGCATACCTCGTTATAATATATTCTCTGGAAGGCATATTTTTTCCAGGTGTATAATAATCATATGCTCCGTATTCTTTTTCATCGTAACCAAGATAAATATTATTTTTCAAATATGATGCAGTTAGAAAAACAGCGTCCTTTGAATAATCGGTTTCTTTATGGTAGCCATCAGAAAAGCTTTTTTCAGTACTTATTGAGATACCGCCATCTTCAAATTTTTTTGCTGCTCTTAAACCAGAGTAAAATGTATTGTTTGTTCCATAATCTGTTACAAGTTCAAAATTATCCTTTTTTATTTCTCTTAATTTGATATTTAATAATCCATTTAAAGCCCCAGAACCAAAAATAGATGACCCATGATTCATCACGCTCACTTTTTCTATATCAAGAGAAGTCCACGGAAAATCAAAATTATAATGTCCTGTTTGTGGGTCATTTAAACGCAGCCCATCAAGAAAAACTCCAACCTGCTCAAATGAACCACCTTTTACAAATACATGCGCTTGTGTCACAGGGAAACCTTTGTGAATCACATTTAATCCAGGTGTTAAAAACAAAGCTTCTGATACTGTTTTTTGATTTAAAAGAGAAACATTTTCTTTTAAAAAAACAAAATCGTATAAATCTTCATCAGCGGTAACTACAACTTCTATTTGCGCATAGATACATATAGTAAAAAATAAAAATAAAATGAGATAATTTATTTTTTTCATTTTTTACCTCTGCGAAATATTTAATGCTTCATCTAATGCTTCTTTGATATCATCAATATGTTCCAAACCGATAGAAAGGCGTATCAAATCTGGAGTAAGCCCACTTTCTTTCTGCTGTTCTTCTGTTAGTTGTGAATGCGAAGTTGAAGATGGATGTAAAACTAAACTCTTTGCATCTCCGACATTTGCAAGATGAGAGAATAATTTTACTTTATCAATAAATTTTACCGCTGCATTATACCCTCCTTTTATTCCAAAAACAACCATCCCACCAAATCCTTTTTTTAAATATTTTGATGCAACAGGATATGCAGGGTCATCAGGAAGTCCTGGATAACGGACCCAGCTTACAAATTTGTGATTTTTTAAAAATTTTGCAACTTCCATTGCATTATCACAGTGTCTCTGCATACGAAGCGGTAGTGTTTCTATACCTTGCAGGAAAATCCATGCATTATCAGGTGAAAGACAAGCACCTAAATTTCTAAGTGGAACTAATCGCATCCGCATAATAAATGCAATTTTATTAAAATCACCAAGATCATGGGCATAACGAATTCCGTGATAACTTGGGTCAGGTTCGTTATACAAACTAAATTTTTTATCAGTCCAATCAAATTTTCCAGAATCAACAACAACACCACCGATTGCAGTCCCATGACCACCTAACCATTTTGTAAGTGAATGGACAACAATATCAGCTCCATGTTCTATAGGTTTTAATAGATAAGGAGTTGTAAATGTAGAATCAACAATCAATGGCAAATGGTACTTTTTAGCGACCTTTGAAACTGCTTCAATATCAGTAAAACCAAGAGTTGGATTTCCTATTGTTTCTATATAAATTGCACGGGTCTTTTCATTTATTGCCCTTTCAAATGCAGATATATCATCATGCGGCACAAATCTTGTTTTTATCCCAAATTGTGGCAATATGACATCAAACATTGTATAAGTTCCACCATACAGATTATTGGCAGAAACGAGTTCATCTCCCTGTTTTAAAATATTTATAATACAATAAAATATTGCAGATGTTCCAGATGACATAACAAGTCCTGCTGCACCACCTTCTAGTGCAGCTATGCGCTGCTCTAAAACATCATGTGTAGGATTCATAAGGCGTGTATAAATATTACCCAGTTCTTTTAAAGCAAAAAGATTTGCTCCATGTTGAGTACTTTTAAATACATATGATGATGTTCTGTAAACCGGGACACCCCTTGATAAAGTTACAGGGTCAGGCACCTGCCCTGCATGTAATGCAAGCGTTTCAAACCTATAATTTTTTGTCATCGTATCCTCCTATTTTAAAATAATGTTCGCTAATTATGTTCTCTAAAAATGTTCTAAACTAATTTTCACTCAAAATGTATTTACATCTTTAACAAACATACTTTGCGAACATATTTAGAGAACTTTCTTAACTAACATTTCTATTATTCAAATAACCACGTACTTAAATATCTTTCTCCTGTATCTGGTATAATTACAACTATTAGTTTACCAATATTTTCTTCTCTTTTTGAAACTTGAAGTGCAGCCCACAAAGCAGCACCAGAAGATATACCTATAAGTAAACCCTCTTCTCTTGCTGCCAAACGAGATGTTTCTCCTGCATCTTCATCTTTTACTCTTATTACTTCATCAATTATATCACGATTTAATATTTTAGGAATAAAATTTGCACCGATGCCTTGAATTTTATGTGGGGATGGTTGTCCGCCAGATAGCAATGGCGATTTATCTGGTTCCACCGCAATTATTTTTACATCTCTTTTTCTTGATTTAATGACCTCACCTACTCCTGTAATTGTTCCACCAGTGCCAACGCCACCTACTATTATATTCACTTTTCCATCAGTGTCCCTCCATATTTCTTCTGCAGTTGTTTTTCTGTGTATTTCAGGATTTGCAGGATTATTAAATTGTTGTGGCATAAATGCACCAGGAGTATTTTTCACTATTTCTTCTGCTTTTTCTACTGCACCTTTCATACCCTTTGCCCCATCTGTTAAAACGAGTTCAGCACCAAAAATTTTTAATAATTTTCTACGTTCAATACTCATTGTTTCAGGCATTGTCAGTATCAATCTGTATCCCTTTACAGCAGCAACATAGGCAAGAGCAATGCCAGTATTACCTGATGTTGGCTCCACTATGACCGAATCTTTTTTTAATAAACCTTTTTTTTCTGCATCTTCTATCATTGCAAGTCCTATTCTATCCTTTACACTTGCAAGTGGATTAAAAAATTCTAATTTAGCAGCAATTGTTGCATAGCCATCTTTGTTTAATTTATTTATTTTTACAAGCGGAGTATTACCTATTAACTCTGTTATATTATTTGCTATTTTCATTTTTTCCTCCTAAATTTATATATAGTATATTTCTCCATATTCACCAATTTTTCTCTTATAATCAACAACTAAATCTTCTAATGTTTTTGATTTTAAAAAATCATGGACAACATTTACCATTTCATACCATAAATTATATGTTGGACATCGTTTCTCAAATTCACATTTTATTTTTTCATTAACACAATCAATGAAAAGTGGCTCTCCCTCAAGTATTTGAATAACATCTTTAAGGTTTATATCTGCTGGTGATTGGGCAAGTATATATCCGCCTTTTGCTCCCCTTTCTGCTTTAACAAAACCAGCACTTTTTAATTGCATAACAATTTTACTTAAATATTTTTCTGAAATGTTTTGTCTTTTTGAAATATCTTTTAATAAAATTGGTCCTTTACCATAATTATATGCTAATTCAAATAACAATCTTGTTCCATATCTTGTTCGTGTTGATAGTTTCATATTTCTCCTTACAATTTCTACTATTATAATCTATTTAGTAGTAATTATATATAAAATTTAATTTTTGTCAAGTATTTTTTGGAGAAAATTAAAGCGGGCGGATTAAGGGGGTTTTTAGGGAGGGTAAATTAGGGGAACCGCCCGCTTTACTTTTATTCTATTTATTAGAACGCTCTTTCTATTTTATTTAAAATATCTCTCTTTTTTCTTAAATTATCAATTGTTACTTCACTCATTAAATTACAAGCTTTTCCTATTCTATCATCAGCTATTTTATAATATACATTTCTTCCTCTTTTAAATGATTCCACTATACCTTTTTCTTTTAAAAGAGCCATATGTTGTGATAAATTTGCCTTACTTATGCCAGTTTTTTTTATTATTTTACTGGCATTCATTTCACCTTTACATAGCATTTTTATAATACTTAACCTGAATGGATTGGCAAATGTCTTACAAATCTCTGATTGCATCTTTAATAATTCATCCATCAGGTCACCATAAAGTTAAATAGTTTATTAATTCATTAACTACTTAATTTATAGCAAAAATATTTTTGTTTGTCAAGTACTTTTTTTCAATTAACTTATTCCCATTAATATTATTTTTACAAAACAATTAATCACAATAATTGTATATTTTACTGCCCCATTATTAGGAAGAATTATAACAGACACTACTTTTCTTGTCAAATATTTTTTAATGGATTTCAAACAAAAAATTTATAAAGACTTTATATGATTTTTCCCTGCTAACCAAAGAGAGAAAAATAAGATACGAGAAACATATCAATAAAGTAAAAAATTAATTAAATATACTTTTAACATTTCAGTAAATATATATATCTTCTTATCGTAAAAATAACCAGTAAACGATTATGTTTATAAAAGTCAATAGAACACCTATTCTTGCAAATTCAAAAAATGTTATTGTTTCACCTTTTTTTTCTGCGTTTTGAATTATTATTACATTACTTGCAGCGCCTAAAATAAACAAATTGCCAGCGATCGTGCTGCCTGCAGCAAGCGCCAAAAATTCTTTTATACCTGCGCCAGAATTCAATAATAAAGGCAGATACAAAGCAACAAGTGGAACGTTTGAAATAAATTGACTTATAATAACACTTGATAAAAAAATTGTAGGTATTGAAATTATTTTTGAATTTATGAACTGTTGGAAAAATCCAGTATCCCATACACTTTGCATCAAAACAAACATTGATGCAAAAAATACAAGT
>JAOAIN010000077.1 GCA_026414685.1 Candidatus Goldiibacteriota bacterium | reverse complement strand
AACTTCACTTGATTTTTAATAATAACATTGATATATTATAAATAAATAATTTGAAAGGGTTTTGAATGAATAAAAAATACTTATTAATTTTATTATGCCTTCTATTTTTGGGTTGTAATAAAAAAAATACCATCCCTTTTACCCCATTGATGTCAAACACTCCCACCGCAACATTAACAAATACACCGATTTTCACATCAACTATAACACCAACAATAACTCATACCCATACACATTCTCCAACTGTCTCACCTACACTTGATATATATTCAACACCCACTTTTACAATAACACCCACTATAACACCACCAAATAGTTACGGTGGAATAAATATGGAATATGCAAGAGGAATAACAAAGGCAAATGACGGCGGTTATATCCTTGTCGGCACAACACGTTCAATTGGTTCTGGCGAGTCAGATATTTATATTTTAAAAATAGACGAAAACGGATATTTTCAATGGAAAAAAATATACGGGGGAGCAAAAAGTGACGTTGCATGTGATATTATTCCTTCTACTATAGGTGGATATATAATTTCCGGCTATACAGAATCCTATGGCGCAGGACTTGCTGATGGTTTTTTAATGAAAACAGATAATGCTGGAAATCAGATATGGTTTTATACCTATGGTGGTGCTGATTATGATTTTCTTGAATCTGTTTATGAAGATAGTTTAAATAATATTTATGCAGCTGGCTCCACTCGCTCTTTTGGGGCAAACAATTATGATCCATATCTCTTAAAAGTTGATCCTTCGGGAAATATACTGATACAGAAAAATTGGTTAATAGCATATATCAATAAACTATATTCAATGTCAAAAACTAAAGATAATAATTTTATTTTTGCAGGCGAATCAGTATATTACTACTATTTGCTCAAAACCGACAACGACTTAAATCCATTATGGCAAAGAACTCCTACATCTAGTAGTTATTATTCATTCTTTTATTCTGTCACAAATAGTTCTGATGGTGGATATATAACAACAGGCGAACAGTATATTTCAACTAATAACTATGATCTCTGTGTTTATAAATTTGATTCTGCCGGAAATGTTATATGGAACTATAACTACGGTGGCGCACTGAATGATTCAGGAAAAAAAATAATTGCCTTATCTGATGGTTATATAATCTGTGGAGAAACCCTTTCTTTTGGAAATGATGCCCAGGCATATATAATCCGTATTGACTTAAATGGAAATCTACTATGGCAGGAAAATTATGGTGGTTCTAATTTTGATACCGCATATTGTATGACGCAGTCCACAGATGGTGGTTTTATAATCGGTGGTATGACAGCATCATATGGCAGTGGTTCTCCTGGTGATTTATTTGTATTTAAAATAAATTCTTTGGGGCAGAGAATATGGTAAGAATTTATTATCTGACATTTATTTTCATGTTTTTTATTTCATATTCTTTTTCTGGTTTTATAACAAACGGCGACTTTGAAGAAGGCAATTTAAACGGCTGGACTGTATCATACGGTATTGCAAGTGGTGGCTCTACGGTTAAAATTGTAACTTCAGGTTTTGCTGTAAATTCAAACAATAGATTAAATATGGTTCATTCCGGGAATTATGCCGCACAGCTCTATTCCGGATATGGTTCAGATTATCACCAAAACTGGGCAAGGATAGAAAGAAATGAAACTGTTCCTATTGGATTTACTAATCTTGTTATGTGGTTTGCAGCAGTGCTTTGCGGTGTACATTATATGGGAAACGAAGGTTATAATTCCGACTCTTATGTTTTACTTGAAATTTTAAATGCAGGAACACCCATTTACACACAAAGATTTAGTTTTTTTGATAATTATGATGCACTTTTACCTGGTAATATGTCTTCTCCATCTATTCCATGGAAATATTTACCATGGACTAAAATCACTATACCGCTTGCTCCTTATGAAGGCCAGACATTAACCATAAGATATACAGCCTATGATTGTGAATATAGCGCACATTATTGTTATGGTTACATTGATGATTTTGATTTTGAAAAACCACCTTCACCAACTCCAACTTATACAGAAACATTTACAGCCACGCAAACTCATACAAATACACCTACTTTTACCATTACTCCTACACACTCAAACACATCTACTATTACAAATACAAACACATTTACTGCAACTCCAACATATACACCTACTTTTACTGCAACACCAACAGTCACCCCCACAATAATACCTGCCAATCTTACTTTAATTGGACCATTTCCCAATCCAGCAGGATATGAAAGTAACATAGTTTATTATCTTTCAAGATTTGCAGATATTACCATAAGGGTATTCTCAGTATCCGGAGAACTTGTTCGGCAGGTAAAATTAAAAGGACAGACCGGTTATAATAATTGGAACTGGGATTTAAAAAATAACTCAGAAAAAAAAGTTGCAAGTGGCATATATATAATACACATCATAATGGATGATAGTATTTATAAAAGAAAAGAAGACGCCTGGTGCAAAGCATCAGTAGTGAAGTAAAATTATATTTATTATGTTTAATAATGTTTGAAACAGATGTTTGATAAATATGTTATGAAAACATGTATTAGATATGTCTAATTTTTTATTTGTTTTTTTCAACCCACTTTTTCATATTAACATCCTGCGGAAAAAACTCAAGATATTTTTCAGCATAATATACGGCATTTTTTATATCATTTAATTTATAAAAACAAAACGATATTTTTTTATAAATATCTTCTGGTCCTGATAATTTTATTGCAATTTTATAATTATCAATCGCACCTTTGTAATTTTTGTTTTTCATCATGTTATCTCCTAACATATTATAATAATCCCAACCGCCTTTTAAGTTGTCTGTTTTTATGATTTTAAATTCATCAAAATAAAATTTCACACCACCGCCAAAATACATTCCGGAAATATCAACATCTGTATCCTGATAATGGGCATCTGCAAACAAGCCATCATCAGGAAATATGAGTTTAAATACACCGTATTTATATCCTGCAAAAACAACCATGCCAATAGAGTCAAAAAGTCTTAAGTCAAACCCTGCCTCAAAATTCATACCGAGAAATGAATCATTAAAATTTATTTTCTGATACTCATAACCAGGATTTACAAAATAATAGGATGTATCAGCAGAAACCTCCCAGAAACTATTCAGGTGTTTGAAAAATCCTAAATTATAAAAAAGATAAGGGTGTAATCTTTCCATACCTGCATCTAGAAAATATTTTGCACCTAACCCAGCATAACCTGTTACAAATCTGGCAACTGACCGAACTGCTGTTTTTTTATGATATTCATCATATAAATCATCTGTCCATTCAATCATTCCAAGGGACAAACAGGCACAAATTGCAAAACCACTTGCAACAGGTATGCCTAAAAGTAATTCAACCCCCGGCATTTCATTAATTTTATCTGTCCTAGCATCTATGGAAAAAGAATATGAAAAAAGGTCTGTCCGATAATCATTGAATCCGGAAAATTGTGATTTGTTATACAATCCACGAACTTCAAGGTCAAATGCACTAAAAAAAAACGGAAAAAATAAAATCCCTATTATTATTCCTAAAAAACATTTAATAAAATACCATTTATAAACATTCATAAATATATTTTATCATCATATTGTTTTTTTTCAAATTATTTTTAGAAATATCTTTCAAGACTGTTGCAACTAGTAAAAATTTTATTCTTTTTATTTGTTTTATATTAAATATTAAATTGTAACGTTAATTAATAAAAAGTGAAATTAATTGCATCTTTTGAGGAATTCATAAGCAATACTAATTTAACAGTTCTTTTGCTTCTAAGTATACTTGAAAGCATTAAAACCCCATTTTCAGTAAAAGCATAATGCAAATATTTCCTATGTTTACCCCTTTTTAAGGTCACAAATTGCGACCTTAAAAATTTACTTTCTTCTGTTAACTATTGAAAAATAAAATTTTCAAAAAATATTTCTTTGTTTTTACGAACCCGCACATTTAATCTTTCTACTTTGACTCAATAAAACAAAGCGATGTCAAAATCCAGCATCAACTGCTATACCCTAATTAAATAAATCTTCTGTGCAATTCTTTCTATTTGGATTAAATTTTACATATTGTTTTTTAATATGTATTATAGATAAGCTCCATGTAGTGTATATGCTTTTATTTTATTACATAGCAGAAACACGTTTAATACATTTCTCTGCCTCATCATACTCAAATACATTATGCATTAAAATTGTGTCCCCCTCCATACCGCTTATCTCTGCAATTGCTGTTATCTTTCTTGAACCGTCTTTTAACCTCACCTGCTGGACTATGATATCAACCGCACTTTTAATCTGTTCTCTTATGGCACGCAGTGGCAATTCAACACCCGCCATTAAAACCATAACTTCTATACGTGAAAGTGCATCTCTGGGAGAATTTGCATGCACAGTTGTCATTGAACCTTCATGGCCAGTATTCATCGCCTGTAACATATCAAGCGCCTCTCCACTGCGACATTCACCTACTATAATCCTATCTGGCCTCATACGCAGACAGTTTTTTACCAGATCTCTTATAGTTACTGCACCTTTACCTTCTATATTTGGTGGTCTTGCCTCAAGTCGTATTACATGTTCCTGAGAAAGTTTGAGTTCCGCAGAATCTTCAACTGTTATTATTCTCTCATCTTCTGGAATAAATGATGACAAAATATTTAAAAGCGTTGTTTTTCCCGAACCAGTTCCACCGGAAACAATGATATTTTTTCTTTTGATAACCGCATTTTTAAGATATTCTGCAGCATCTTCGCTTATGCTCCCAAATCTTATTAAATCTTCAATGGTTAATTTCTTTTTTGAAAATTTTCTGATTGTCAATACTGGCCCATCAAGTGCAAGTGGCGGTATTATAGCATTCACACGAGACCCATCAGGTAACCTGGCATCAACATACGGCACTGATTCATCTATACGTCTGCCTAAGGGTAATACTATTTTTTCTATTGCACGTAAAACCATATCATCATCCGTATATATAGCATCCGACTTAATCAATTTTCCATTTTTTTCAATATATATCTGGTCATGTCTATTTACCATTATTTCACTTACTTCTTCATCCTTTATATATTCTTCTATCGCGCCAAGTCCTGTTACCTCATTATAAATATCCTCAATTACTTTTTCTCTTTCATCCATATCAGTTATTATGAATTCCGACTTATCAAATATGTTTCTGATTTTATTTTTTATATCCTCATAAATTTTCATTTTCTTTTCTGGATGCGAGAGCGCATCTTTTTCCATATTTCTTATATCAAGTTCTTCAAATAATTTTTTTCTTACTTCTTTTTTTATTTTTGAATATTTATCTATGGTTTTTTCTTTTTTCATATTTTCGCTATAATTCATCACCCGCGATAAAGGATGATAAATATTGATATTTTTATTATTCAATTTCATAATTGCTTCTTTATAATTTTTTTCAGGAAACTTTCTCAATATACCATCTGCTATTTCTTGCAAATTCAGCCGAAATTTACTTTTTTTATTCTTAATGATTATATTTTTTTCAATTTCCTGTTCAAAAGGTAATATTCCTGCTATTTTTATATCATTAAAAATATCTATGAAATCATCTGTTTTTAAAAATTTATCCTCATTTTTATTTATCAACACGTTAACAATATTTAAAGGATATTTAATTTCTATTAATTTGTTTATAATAAAGTTAGTATATTTTATATAAATTGGTGATAACAAAGTGGGAATTATTATTTTACCTGAAATATTTAGAATTTCTTCCGAAATCACATCTGGTGTATCTATCAATAAAATATCCACCTTATCAAGCCAGAATTCAATTGCATTCTTTAAATTACTCTCATCAAGCCACAATAGATAAAATTTTTCTTTTGTATAAAGATATTCATCCATTGATTTATCTGGTCTGAATAAAAAAGATTTATCCAGTTTTAAAAGCAACTCAGTTTCATAAACGCTATTACTGAAATCAATAAAAAGTGTTTTCATATTAAATTCATCTGTAAATATGTTAGCCAGATTAAGTCCAATTGTCGTCTTACCACAACCAGATTTATTATTTAAAAAAGAAATTATAATTTTAGCCATTAACTTTCCATTCCTACAATAACAGGAGTTACAAAAATAACAAGTTCTGTTATTTTTTCTTCTGTGGTTGTTGATTTGAATAACTCACCGAGCAAAGGAATCAAAGAAAACACAGGCACTCCATCTGAAATTTTTAATTCTTCTCTTTGAATGAGTCCTGCTATGATTATTGTATTTTCTGGTTCAACAGTTATAGTGGTTTCAGCCCAACGGGTCCTTACCGCTGGCATCTTACTTGTTCCAATAGTTACAGCATTGCCATAGTCAAGGCTGGAAAATTCAGTTCTTAATCTTGTTCTTATATTATTTGTCTTTGTTATTTCTGGCTCCATTTCAAGATTAACTCCATATTCTTTCCATGTAACATTTGTCTGTCCCAGTGATGATGATGTCAAAACAGGCACTTCACCACCTGCTAAAAATTTTGCTTTTTTTCCATTTAACGTAAGCAATTTAGGTTTTGCAAGAATCTTTGCATAATTCTTTTTAACCAAAAAATCAATTAAAATGTTTATCTGACCCCTTTTAAAATTTGAATTATAAAAATTATATGT
>JAOAIN010000073.1 GCA_026414685.1 Candidatus Goldiibacteriota bacterium | reverse complement strand
GCAGATAAATATTTTAATTTATTTTATCTTTTACTTTTACTTGTTGCACTTGTATTGGCTCATGCATCTAATAATCTGATAAATGATTATTTTGATTACAAGCAGGGGATTGACACGCCTGACTATCACAGGACGCAATATTCTCCACATCCTATTGCATCTGGCTTAATGACAGAAAAGGAATTATTAATTGCTTTTTTCCTTTTTTCTTTAATTGAACTTGCAATTGCCATTTATCTCACTTTAAAATGTGGCCTGCCTGTTTTAATATTTGCAATAATAGGATTTTTATTGAGTATTTTTTATGTAGCACCACCATTGAAATTAAAATATAGAGGTTTAGGCGAACTTGCAATATTTTTTATATGGGGACCGATGATAACTGTAGGAACCTATTATGTGATGGCCGGTAATATGCCTTTACATACTTGGCTCGTTTCAATTCCTTATGGGCTTGTCGTGACAAATGTTTTGTTTGGAAAGCACCTTGATAAATATGAAAAGGACAGAGAAAAGCGAGTTTTGACTTTACCTGTTTTATTAGGGTGGAAAAATGCCATTTTATTTGCAAAAATCAATGCTGCTTTTTTTTACATAACAGTTATTTTGCTTGTTTTATTTAAGATTGTTACTCCTTTTACTTTATTAACTTTTTTTTCTATAAACAGATTTAGATTTTTTCTATCAATTCTTGACACTCCAAAACCCAATGAAAAACCAAAAGATTTTATAGATATATGGCCTTTATGGTATGTTGCATGGGCTTTCTGGTTTAACAAATTAGCTGGTGGGCTTTTTATTTTAGGATTAGTTCTTGGTATTATATTTAATTTATTTATAAAAATTTAAAATAATTTTCAAACATAGTTAAAAAGTAGTTCTAACATAGTTCAAAAATAGTTCTAAAGTAGTTGAAAGGTAGTTTTTAATTATTTATGAACTATTTCCGAACTATTTATAAACTATTTTTAATTAAGGGTTTTGTATTGAAAATTGTTAATTTTGAGTGTAAAATTAATAATAATTGCATGGGCTGGTAACTCAGCTGGTTAGAGTGCCATCTTCACAGGATGGAAGTCGCTGGTTCAAATCCAGTCCAGCCCACCAAGAAAAATTACAAAGCAATTTTTAGAGAAGTAGAATAATGGAAAATCAAAAATAATAACTGTAAAGCAATAATCCTAATTGAAAATTGAGAATTGATAATTGAAAATTAATTAACTCGGAGGTGGAAATATGTGCAAAACGTGCGGTTGTGGAGTCACTAAAAAAACAAAGAAAAAGAAAAAAGTAAAGAAATAAAAGATGCATGAGGTATCAATAGCAGAAGAAATAAAGAATGTTGTTATTAAGAAATTGAATGAAAATAATGGTAAAAAGGTTAAAAAAATAAAGTTATTGATTGGTGAAATGACCACAATTGTGCCTGAAGCATTACAATTTGCTCTTACAATTGTATCAGAAAATACTCCAATGGAAGATTGTAAGGTGAAAATTAAAGTATTAAAGACAAAGGCAAGATGTAATTTGTGTTATAAAGAATTTTTTATAAGAGATAATAATTTCTTGTGTTCTAAATGTAAAACACACGAAATTGAAATCATCCAGGGCAGAGAAATGATAATACAATCAGTTGAAATGGAGAGATAAATGGGCACAATAAATATATTTGAAAATATAATGAAGAGAAATGACGAAATTGCAGAGAATAATAAGAAAATTATTAATAATGCTTTATGCATAAATATAATGAGCTCTCCTGGTTCTGGAAAAACTACATTGCTTGAAAAATCATTAAAAGTTTTGAAAAATAATTATAGGATTGCGGTTATAGAGGGGGATGTTTCTACATCAAATGATGCAAGAAGGATAAAAAATGTAGGGGTGCGTGCCTTTCAGATAAAAACAGAAAATTATGGTGGTGGTTGCCATCTTGACGCAAAGATGATAAACGAAGAACTAAAAAAAATTTTAAAAAAATCTAAATTTGATTTTATTGTAATAGAAAATGTTGGCAATCTTATATGTCCAGCAGATTTTAATCTTGGTGAAGATAAGAAAGTTGTTGTCCTATCAGTTACAGAAGGAGAAGATAAACCACTTAAGTATCCATTGATGTTTAAAATAGCTGATTTACTTATATTGAATAAGATTGATTTATTGCCTTATGTTGATTTTAATATAAAGAGTTTTAAAAATAATATAAAAAAGATAAATAGCAAACTAAAAATAATTATGCTTTCTGCAAAAACAGGAAAAAATATAAATGATTGGATAGAACAGTTGAAATTATGGTATATAGAAAAAAATAAATTTTGAGGTTTTTATGCCAATTGAAAGTATAAAAAAAGAGCCAGAGTTTGATTATTCTAGATTGTTTAATATTACTGTCTGGGAAGGAATACAGTATAAATTTGCAAAGGATCTGGGGCTAGCCATAAAAGTAATAAGTGAGGATGGTAACATAAATACCGAAGAATCAAATTTTAGCGATTTTTATCAACTGTTACTTTCCACTCCTAAGGGACAGAAATATGTGGATATCGGTATTGAATCATTTGATAAGGAAGCACGTTTTGTAAATCTTTATGCAGATTGTGTGTTTTATAATGCATCTACCTATTTTTATGGTAAAAAATTTTATATATTAGTTGGGATTAGAAACAGAACCCCAAATCCTGCCATAGTTAAAAAATTAAGTGAAGAACTTGAAATTGATTACAATAAACTTTTAAAGGCATATAACTCATTACCCACATTTAATGAAGAACGTCTTATAAGTCTTGCAGATTTAATTGTTGATTTATTTAATATTGTAGTGGAATTATCTGTTCAGGAATATACAACGCAACTCGCCAATAAGCAGAAAGAAGAAGAGATAGCAAAAATGAGTGCTTTAATGGAAGCGAGCATAATAATAAATTCAACACGCAATCTTGATGAATTGTTAAAAATTATCATGCAATCAGCAGAAAAAGTTATGCAGGCAGAGGCATCATCTGTTTTTTTAATAGACAGTGAAAAAAATGAGTTATATTTTGAAATGGCAACAGGACCCAAAGAAGAGGAGTTGAAAAAAATAAGATTAAAAATGGGAGAAGGGATAGCTGGTTGGGTTGCTTATACTGGAGAGGCGCTTTTAGTTCCTGATGTGTCAAAGGACCCAAGATTTGCAAGACGTGTAGATGAACAAACAAAATTTGTAACTAGATCGATTATATGTGTTCCGCTCAAAGTTCGTAATCAGACAATAGGTGTTATTCAGGTTTTAAATAAGATAACAGGGCAAAGTTTTTCCAAAAGTGAAATAAAATTTTTAGAGGCACTTGCATCTCAGGCAGCGATTGCTATAGAAAATGCAAATCTCTATGAGCATTTAGAAGAAAGAGCAGAGCAATTGAACAAAGAATTAAAAGAGGCCAATGTAAATCTTTCAATAGAAAAATTAAGGATAGAATCAATAATCCAGTCAATGGAGGATGCAGTAATAGCAATTGATAAAGATAATAAAATAGTTCTTGTAAACAGGGTAGCAGAAAAGATTTTTAATATCAATGCTTCACAGGCATTTGGAAAAGAAGTTACAAACTTTGCCATAAATCCAACTGTTATAGAAAATTTCAGGGTTGTTTTGGATTCAAAAATAACAATAAAAAATGAAGTAAAGTTTCAGTTTGGTAATAAGGAACATATTTTTGCAGCTGTTTTCACTCCGATAGTAAGTGAAAAAAAAGAGGCAGCTGGGTCTGTGGCGGTATTTCGTGATATAACAGAGATAAAAGAACTTGATAAGATGAAATCAGAATTTTTAAATATGGTATCACATGAGTTACGCACACCGCTAACCCCTATACAGGCATATAGCGAACTTATGCTCATAAGAAATATGGACAGCGAAAAGGTAAAAAGTTATGCTGAAATAATAAATAAGGAAACTCAGCGACTCGGCTCGCTTATTGGCGATTTGCTTGATTTATCCAGAATAGAATCTGGTAAGGGGTTAAGTTTAACTTTAGAAGAAGTTGATGTAGTTAATTTTTTAAAAGAGATTTATGAAATGTATAAAAACACGTCCACGAAGCATAAAATTATTTTGACAGTTCCTGAAAAAAGTGAGATAATATTATTTGATAAAAATAAGATATCACAAGTTATGATAAATTTACTTTCAAATGCCATTAAATATTCTCCTGATGGTGGAAATATTGATATAATAATGGAAGATAGAGATGATAAGATATATATTACAGTTAAGGACCAAGGAATTGGCATATCAAAAGAAGATTTACCCAGGATTTTTGAAAAATTTTATAGGGTTCAAAGTGAGGCGGTTAGAAAAATAAGTGGCACAGGCATTGGTTTACCTATAGTCAAGTATATTATAGAATTACATAATGGTGGAATAGATGTAAAAAGTGAACTTGGTAAAGGTAGTGAATTTACTTTTTATATACCAAAAATTAAACCTGCTTAATAAGGAGGATATATTATGGTTGATAAGAAAAAAATAGTTGTTGCTGATGATGAACCATTTATTTTATCTGCATTGCAGGATACACTGGCTGAGCAATACAGTGTCTATACAGCAACAAATGGAAAACTTGCAATAGAAGAGGTTAAAAATGTCCAGCCTGATTTGATAATACTTGATATAATGATGCCTGAGATGGATGGACTTGAAGCATGTAAGATATTGAAAAGAGATAAAGATACATCAACTATTCCTATAATACTTTTAACTGCCAAGGGTCAAATAACTGATATTGAAAAAGGTTTTAAAGCAGGTGCGGATGCTTATGTTGTAAAGCCTTTTTCTCCTGCACGACTCATAGAAAAGGTAGAAGAAATTTTTGAAAAAGTAGAAATGAGGAAGAAAATAATAGAAGAAAAGAAAAAAAATATATAAAAATTATATTTGCATTTGACCTATAATTAGTTTATAAATTTAGAATTAAAAAAACGTACAAAATTCAATAAAAATTTTTATTAAATTATAATAATAAAAATCAATAATAATGTGAAATAATTCACAAACTTTTTAATTTTTATAAAAAAAATTATTGACAAAAAAGTATTTTTATGTTATATATATTTATAAAACATAGTGAAAAAAATCACTAAAAAATTAAAAGGAGGTAAGAAAATGAAGAAAAAATACATTATGGCACCTGGACCTACAGAAGTACCACCAGACGTTTTAGCAGAAGCAGCAAAACCAGTAATGCATCACAGGACACCACAATACAGAAAGATTTTAGCTGAAGTTATTGAAAATATGAAATATGTTTTACAAACCACACGTAATGTATATGTTATGGCAGCATCTGGAACAGGAGCAATGGAAGCAGCGGTTTCCAATACAGTAAATCCAGGTGATAAAGTAATTGTAGCTTCCATAGGAAATTTTGGTGATAGATGGGAAAATATTGCCAAAAGTTATGGAGCAAATATAGTGAAAATTGCTCCTGAATGGGGATATGCAGTGAAACCAGAAGAACTTAAAAAAGTACTTGATGAAAATCCTGATGCTGTTGCTGTTTTTACTACTTTAATTGAAACATCCACAGGAGTATATAATGATATAGAAGCATTTGCAAAACTAACTTCAAACCACAGAGCAATACTTGTTGTTGATGGAATATCTGGTATTGGCGCTCAGCCATTTTACATGGATAAATGGGGAGTTGATATTATTGTTGTTGGTTCTCAAAAAGGCCTTATGATTCCACCTGGACTTGCTTATGTTGCTTGCAGTGAAAAGGCATGGAAAGTTGTGGAGCAGTGTAAATCTCCTAGTTTTTATTTTGATTTAAAAAGATATGAAAAGGCTCTTACAAAAGAAAAACAACCCGATACCCCATGGACATCCGCGGTATCTTTAATGACTCAGCAGGCAGTTGCACTACGTTTGATAAAGGAAGAAGGTCTTGAAAATATTTGGGAACGACATAGAAAATTAGCAAGAGCAGTAAGAGAAGGAATCATAGCACTCGGTTTAAAACCATTTGCCAAAGAAAATCCAGCTGTTGTTTTATGTTCTGTTGAAGTACCAGATGGAATTGATGGAAAGGCGCTTGTGAAAAAGATACGTGATGATTATGGTATATCTATGGCTGGTGGTCAGGGAAAATTGGAAGGTAAAATTTTCAGAGTTGGCACACTCGGTTATACAGATAGATTTGATCCTATAATAGGTCTTGCAGCAGTAGAGATGGCAATTACAGAACTTGGTGGGAAAATTGAAATAGGTAAAGGCGTGAAAAGAGCAATGGAAGTATTGTTGGAAGAAAAATATCAATAATATTTAAAGGAGGTTAACTATGTATAAAATACTTGTAAGTGATAAACTCGCAGATGATGCAATACAGATGCTTAAAAAAGAAAAGGATATTGAATGCGTGGTAAAAACCGGTCTTGATGAAAATCAACTTGCAGAAGAGTTACCCAATTATGATGCATTAATTATAAGAAGTGGTACAAAAGTTACAGCAAAAGTGTTATCTCAAGTAAAAAAATTGAGAATAATAGGTAGGGCTGGTGTTGGAGTAGATAATGTTGATATGCAGGCTGCAACTTCAAAAGGTATAATTGTGATGAATACACCAGATGCAAATACATTATCCACTGCAGAACAAACAATCGCTCTAATTCTTGGTATGGCAAGAAATCTTCCGCAGGCAGATGCTTCTTTAAAAGCAAAGAAATGGGAGCGAAATAAATTTATAGGAACAGAACTTTATGGAAAAACACTGGGTATAATTGGACTTGGTAGAATTGGAACAGAAGTTGCTAAAAGAATGCTTGCTTTTGGAATGAAAGTAATCGGATATGACCCATTTGTCACAAAAGAAAAAGCAGAAACCCTGGGTATAGAACTTGGCGATTTGCATTTTGTTATTAAAAATGCAGATATTTTGACTTTTCATGTTCCAAAAACAAAAGAAACAACAAATATGATTACTGCAAAAGAGATTGAAATGATGAAAGATGGTGTAATGATAGTGAATTGTGCTCGTGGAGGTATAATTAACGAAGCAGATATTGCAGATGCTTTAATAAAAGGAAAAGTTAAAAAAGCAGCTTTTGATGTCTATGAAAAAGAGCCACCATTTGATAGTCCTTTGTTTAATGTAGATCCAGAAAAAATAATTCTATCACCGCATCTTGGCGCATCTACTGTTGAGGCGCAAGAAAATGTAGGCAAAGTAATAGTAGAGCAGGTCATAGAAGCACTACGCGGTGGTATGATTAAAAATGCATTGAATATTCCAGCAATTGAACCAGAACTATTAAAAGAAATGCAACCATATTTGAGTTTGAATGAAACTTTAGGTAGTTTCTGCGCACAAATAATAGATGGAAATGTTAAGAGCATCATAGTTGAATACAGTGGAGATGTTACTAAATATAATCTTGCTATTTTAACAATTGCTGCTGTCAAAGGTATGTTATATCCTGTTATTGGAGATAGCGTTAATTATGTTAATGCCAAATTACTTGCAAAAGAGCGTGGGATAGAGATAATAGAAAAAACAACTACCATAAAAACTGACTATCCAAATCTAATAAGTGTTTCCATAGTTAGTGATAAAGAAAAGAGGAGTGTATTTGGTATACTATCTGTTAATAAAGAAGCAAGGATAGTAATGATTGATAAATTTGAATTGGAAATAAGACCAGAAAAAAATATTATTGTTTATAAAAATGAAGACAAACCAGGGGTTATAGGTCGCCTTGGAACCATACTTGGAACAAACAATATTAATATCGCTTCTTTTGCTTTGGGAAGAAGCAAAGAAGAAAAAATAGCGCTCGGTGTATTAACCGTTGATAGCGAAGTTCCAAAGGACGTAATAG
>JAOAIN010000015.1 GCA_026414685.1 Candidatus Goldiibacteriota bacterium | reverse complement strand
ATCAGATATAAATATTACACTTGCTTACGGAAAAAAATTATCAGAAATTGTAGGCAATAATTCTCCATTTGCTGATTTATATGCTGGATTGAATATAAATGTTACAATGGAAAATATTTATGAAGATACAGGAAATGGTTTCAGTACTAACCTGGGATTGCTTTATTATCCTAAATATGAAAACTATTCATTTGGGCTTATGGTTTTAAATGCTGGGATAGCAACTGAACGACCGGTTTTACCTTTTGCTATTAAACTTGGTTTTGGTTACAGATTTTCTTTTATGAATATTTTAATTCCTTTTACCGATGAGGGTTATTTCAAATTTGCAGAAAATGACTCTGCGCTTGCAATAGATCTTATTTATTATCCTATAGAACAATCGGCAAAGGTTAATTTCGGTGGTGAAAAATACTGGGTATTAAATAAATTTCATAGTTTGGCAGCACGCTTAGGATATAAATTTGGAAGTGACCTTGGATTGCTGGCGGGATTAACAATAGGTGCAGGTTATAGATTAACTTTAAATGAAAATTTTCAGTTTGATTTTGATTATGCATTTGTTCCATATGGAGATCTTGGTGAATCTCATAGAATTGCTTTAACTGCTAAAATGTTTGGTCCTGCTGAGACGAATTATTTTGAAAATAAACAGGAGGCAATGAGATATTATAAAGAAGGTTATGAGCTTTTATATAATAAAAAATATGCAGAAGCAATATTGAAATTTTCTGAGAGCTTAAAAAGATATAGAAATAATGCACAGGCATATATGGGAATGGGCGCATGTTTCCTTAGGCTCGGAAAAAAAGAATCGGCTAAAAAGGTTTATGAACTTGCTTTGCAGATAGACCCTAATAATCAGAAACTAAAAGAATTTATTGAAAATACAAAATGGGACGTAAAATAATCTTATAAGAAGGAGGCTTAAAAAATGAGGGTTACGATAAAGGATGTTGCAAGAAGAGTTGGTGTAACGCCTGCAACTGTTTCAATGGTGATAAATAATAATCCAAAGATAAGCCAAAAAACAAGAGAAAAGGTTCTTGAAGCAATAAAAGAGATGAATTATCATCCCAATTATATAGGCAGATCTTTGGTCAAAGGAAAGACAAATAATATAGGAGTAGTTGCTTCCTTTTTTGCTTCACTTTTTGCGCTGGAATCAGTTCGTGGAATAGAACAGGTGCTCAGGAATACCCAATACAATTTAATTCTTTATTCAACAAGGGGGTTGGAAGAGAAAGAGGCAGATTTATTACAGAGAATTTATTATGAGAGAAGAGCTGATGGACTTATCATTATAAGTTTAAAGACCGATCCAAAAATGATTGAAGATTTCAAAAAGGAAGGTGTTCCAGTAGTTTTTATAGAAGAACTGGTTGAAGGCGCTCCGACTGTTAAATTTAATAATATAAAAGGAGCATTTCTTGCTACTGAGTATCTGATTAAAAAAGGTAGGAAAAACATTGCTCTTGTGGTTGGTGATAAAGGATTGAATGCAGAAGAAAGAATAAAGGGTTATAAAGAGGCATTGAATAAATATGGTATTCAGTATAATGAGGATAATGTAATCAATGTTTTAAATTATTCATTTGAAGAAGGAGAAGAGATACTTGATATTATTCTTGAAAAGAGCAGTAAAATAGATGGTATATTTTGTGGAGCTGGTGATATAACAGCTATAGGGATAATGGATGCTGCCAAAAACAAAGGTGTTAGAATTCCTGAGGATATTGGAATAGTTGGTTATGATGATATATATATTTCAAATTTAACAACTCCATCACTCACAACAGTAAGACAGCCAATTATGCAGATGGGTATGCGTTCTTTTGAATTACTTCTTGAGATGCTTGATGGTAAGACGGACTCAGAAAGTAAGATAATCAGTTTTGAACCTGAATTAATCATAAGAGATTCTGTATAAATGGCAGATGTATTTTATTAAAAAATTTTTTATATTATTTTTGTTTTGTTTTTTTTCAAGCTTCATTTATTCCTACACCACTGGACAATTTTTACTTGTGAGTTTAATGGCGAGAGAAACTTCTCTTGGAAATATATATGCTGCAAATTACAGCAATCCTGGAGCTTCTATTGTAAATCCTGCTACACTATCTGGTATGCAAAAAACACATATTTTATTTTCTCATTTTGTCTCTGTTTTTAACACATATTATGAACATGTGCTATATGCATCTCCACTAAGCGAAAAGATGAATATTGGATTTAATTTTTTATTTTCAACCAACAGTGATTTATACCGAACAGATGAAAATGGTTATCCGGTTGAACACATAGAAAATTATGATACTCTGTTTGGCTCAATTTTTTCAATTGATATAAAGAACAACATAAGTGCAGGTATAAATGCAAAACTGATTTTGAGTAAATTTAATAAAAAATCGGTTTATGGTATTACATTTAATCTGGGTTGTATATATAGAAATACCGAAAAAAATTATATACTGGGATTATCATTTGAAAATTTAGGAATTTCAACAGCGTATTTCAAAGAACAAAGCATGTATCCTTTTATAGCGCGCATGGGCTATACATCTGAAATTTTTCAGTATTTGGATATTTATAGGATATATATATTAATTGAAGAACGTATTTTTTTAAATGAAAATGAGGGAAGTGAGACATCATTTGGCCTTGAGGTTATGCACCAGAATTTTTTTGTTTTCAGATATGGCTATATATTTGGCAGAGAAGAAGGCAGACTTTCACTAGGAGCAGGTATTACTTTTCAACAGTTAAAGATTGATTACTCCTATCAGCCATATTTTTTGTCTGATAATGTGCATATGTTCACGGTTACAATAATTTTCAATTAAATGCATGGCGGGAATAAAATGGATGAAAAAGAATTGATAAAAAAAATCATCAAAGGTGAAAAGGAATATTTTAGAGAAATAATAAACAAATACAAAAATTTGATTTATAATCATTCAAGAAATTTTTTAAGAAACGCTCAAGAAGCAGAGGATGTAACCCAGGAAATATTTATTAATATTTTTAACAATCTAAATAGATTCAGAGGGGATAGCAAACTATCAACATGGATTTACAGAATTACAGTAAATACTTGTAAAAATAAATTGAAACAGATGAAACGTTTGAAAGCCAACATCATTGAAGAAATAGATGATGATAACGATGAGACAAGAAAAATAATTGAAGATATCAGAGAAAATGAGGAAAAAGAACCAGATAATATTTTTAAACAGAAAAATTTACGAAGCGCAATTTATAAAAATATGAAGACATTATCAGATGAGCAGCGGACTGTAATAATTTTAAGAGATATTAATGGGCTATCATATGAAGAAATTGCTAAAATAATGAAAATCTCTGTTTCCGCTGTAAAATCAAAGCTTTTCAGAGCAAGGGAAAATTTAAGACAAAAACTAGAAAAAGAAGGTATTATTTAAAGTTATTTAAATTTCTACCGAAACTTTTTTATAAGTTTGTTGTCATAATTTATGTTAATGAAAGGAGAAGTAAAATGAGTAATAACGATTGTAAAAAATATAGAGAATTAATAATGGAAAATATAGATGGAGAGATTTCTGATAATAATAAAATTCAAATGGACATTCATATCAAAAACTGTGCAAATTGTAATATTTATTTAAAAAAGATGGAAAAAATAAAAAATGCAACAAAAACACTTATTTATAATATTCCACCATTTATGGAAGAAAAGATAATGTCCCAAATATCAGGAAAAATATACAAAAAACCAGTTTTTTCATTTAATTTTGGAAGGGTATTTGCATATGCCGCATCTTTTGGACTTGTTCTTTTTATTTCTCTCTTCCTTATATATAATACATTTGATAATAAGATAGTTAAATTGTCTGATTTGCCTACCAATGTTGAATCACAGATAACTACTCAACAAATAAAAAGTAATGAAATATCACAAAAAATTGATAAATCTGATGAAATAACAACTGAAATTGTCAAAAAAAATACAAACATTTCGGATAAACAAGAGAATATTATGAATATTCAACAGATACAGGAAAAAGATATAAAAACAGCCATGAATTCAATTGAAATTAAAGAAGAAGAAATCCAGGATAAGCCTAGGCAAGATTATAATATTAAAAAGATTGATACAATACAACCTGGCCTGTTAGCTGCTAAAGTAACGCCTATTCCACCTGTTCCTTATAATCCATTACTTGCTCAAGAAAAAGCAATTGTTGCTAATAATGTTATAAATCCATTAAAAGGTGATAAAGCAGTAATCAGATTTATTGTTGATGATACTGCTTTTGTTAAAATTGTAATTTATGATAAAAATATAAGGCCCGTGAGTAAAATATTAAATGAAGAGAAATCAAGAGGAACATATGAAGCAACATGGGAAGGAAAAAGTGATAGCAATGAAATAGTTAGCGAAGGAGTTTATTTCGTATATATTCAGATTGGAACAAGGGTTATTAAAAAAAGTATTATTGTAACTAAATAATTTTTAAAAATAAGCAAGATAGGGGAAATTTAGTTAAAATTTTTTTAATTTTATTTGACAATTTAAAAAATATAATATATAATATTAATATAATACTAATTAAAAATTTAACAACTTATTGGTTGTTAATTAAATAATTTTTAATAAAAAAATAAGGATGGGTGATACTTTCGTGAAATTAATAAAATCCAAACTAATAAAACAAATTATTTCTATCTTTTTTTTCGTTCTGATTGTTTTCTCTTTTACTTTTTCAGGAACAAATTATCCATTTCCAATTGATAAACCATATTCATACGGTATTAGGATTACTTCCTATAGTGCTTCTAATTTATTGAATAATTATAACACATGGAAAAGTAGATATGTGGTTACTGCTTCTCCTGGTCAGCGAGTCATAAGTCCTCAATCAATTTGTGTTGGAAATA
>JAOAIN010000231.1 GCA_026414685.1 Candidatus Goldiibacteriota bacterium | reverse complement strand
GAAAATTTCCTTTTTCATATGAATTTAAATCCAGAAGAAAAATTAATAATGTGCTGCATTTCAGGAACTTGGCAATCAAAAAAATGGCCACTTGATAATTGGTTTTCATTGTTTAAAAAACTTATACCACAAAAAATAGTTCTGCTCTGGGGTCCAGGCGATGAAGAAGATGTTAAATATATAAAAGAAAAAAATTTGCCTAATATCTATATTATTCCTGCAATAAATATAAGGGAACTTGCAGCAATAATAAGTTATGCAAAAATCCTGATTTCAAATGACAATGGTGTCCGTCATATAGGACAAGCGCTTTCTGTAAAAACAATTGGTCTATTTGGTCCAACAAATGAAAAAGGATGGGTCAACCAAGATAAAAACAATATAGTTATTACATCTCCTGCGCCATGCAGACCTTGTGATAAAACAAAGTGCCCTGATAATTTCTGTTTGAAAAACATATCCCCAGATATAGTATTTGCAAAAATAAATGAAATTTTAAAATAATTTTTATTTGATTTCCAATCTGGATATTGCAAAATGCAAATCATAAACTATAAATTGAAAAATTATTATCTAGAAATTTACCTATGACATTTTCTTTGTTTTAAACTAACATTTATTACAAATTTCCGTCCAGCATCAATTCAGAGCATTTGCAAATCGGTATTCAAAAATAAATCAAGACATATTTTTTACCATGTTTAAATTATTTATGAACTATTTTTGAACTATTAGCGAATTATGTTTGAACTAAGTTAGAAATATTTTAGAACACCTTTCATCCGTAACTTTATCCTCTTCTTTTAAACATCTTTTCCACTTCATAAAATGAAATTTTTGCAATTGCGGGTCTGCCATGTGGACAGGAATAAGGTGTATTTATTTCAAAATAATCTTTTAAAAGCGCTTCTATCTCCTGGTTTGTGAGTTCATCACCAGCTTTTAGTGCTGCCCTGCATGCAAGTGTTGATGTAAGATTCTTCAATATCTCTTCTTTTTCTACTGTCTCTTTTTCAGATAATAGAGATATTGCTTCTTTTACAAAAAGGGTTGATGCTTTTGTCCTAATTATTACAGGATGAGTTGTTATTTTAAATTGTCTTTCTCCAAATTGCTCTATTTCAAACCCCATCTTTTTAAATATATCTTTATTATTTTCTATTATTTTTTTCTCCTGTTGATTAACTTCAATTATTTCTGGAATTAAAAGTTCCTGTAACCGCACATTGCCTTGATTTATCTCAGTTATAATTTTTTCATATAAAACCTTTTCATGAGCTGCATGCTGGTCAATTATAACAAGATTTAAATCATCCTCTCCTATTATATAGGTCTTATTTAACTGCCCAATAACACGTACAAATAAATGTTTTTTGATGTCTGACTTTACTTCTATTTTATCCTGTTTTTTTACTTCAAATTGTTTTGTTTTAAAAAGAACTCCGGTAGAAGAACCGTGTTCATTAACAAAATAATCTTTTATAGACTCTTCTATATTTTTTTTAACCTCATACACAGAGTTTATCGGCTGACTTATACTCAAATCCGCATAATTTAAGGCATCTACAATTGCCTGTTTCATCATATTATATATCTTTCCCTCATCTTTAAATTTTACTTCCGCTTTTGCAGGATGAACATTTACATCAACATAAGACGGATTTATATCAATTAAAATAAATGAAACTGGATGTTTACCTTTCATAAGATGGGTTGAATAACCATCATAAATTGCATAATTTAATCTTTTGCTGGTTATGATTCTTTTATTTACAAATAAAAACTGCACATTCCTGTCATTTCTGAAAATTTGTGGTTTTCCAACATACCCATGTATTTTTATATTGTCAGATAAATTATTTATCTCAATAAGATTATCAGAAATCTCTTTTCCGAAATGCAACCTTATTCTTTCTTTTAAAACAGCATCTTTAGGAAAATATAAAATCTCTTTGCCATCCATTATCAGTTTAAATGAAATACCTGTATTAACAAGCGCAATTCCAAGGACTGTATCTATTATATGTAATTCTTCGGTATAATTTGTTTTTAAAAATTTAAGTCGTGCCGGTGTATTATAAAATAAATCCATAACTTTTATTACTGTACCTTTATTTATTGCAACCTTTTCTTTTCTTTTAATTTTTCCAGCCTCAATATAAAGTAAGGTTCCTGTATTATCTTTTTCTATTTTTGTCATTATCTCTATTCTTGAAACAGAAGCAATAGCAGCAAGTGCCTCTCCTCTAAAACCCATTGTCTCTATGTAATTTAAATCATCAAGATTTTTTATTTTGCTTGTTGCGTGTCGTAAAAAAGCTCTTTCACAATCCTCCTCATCCATACCGCAGCCATCATCTTTTATCTCTATTAACTTTTTTCCAGCTGATAAAATATTTATAGTTATATTCTGAGCTCCTGCATCAATAGAATTCTCCAGGATCTCTTTAACACATGACGCTGGTCGCGTCACCACCTCACCAGCTGCAATTTGATTTATAACACTATCCGGCAAAACTTGTATTATACCCATAAATCACCCTTTTAAATATTCAAATCTTTAAATTCTTCATTTTTTTTAAATTTTAAATCGTAAATCTAAAATCTTAAATCATAATTTCTTTTATCTTACCACTGCTACTTTTTCAATAACCCGCGTTCCCTCAATCTCCATAACTATAAGATAAATACCTGATGATACAAAAACGCCTTTGTCATTTTTTCCATCCCAGTAAAAATCAGGACTCTCATACGGATCTTGCTCTGAGACAAATCCTGTATATTCATAATCAACTAAATTTCTTACTAATCCACCACTTAAAGTATATATATTTATTTTAACTTTTCCTTTTTTAATTAAAACATAACGAAGTTTCAATTGCTGTGATTTTGCAAGGTCAATTAAATTTGAATAAACTCTTAGTCTATTCTTAGGCAGGGGTAGTTCAACTTTAATAAATGGATAAACCGCATCTTCATTTCCTTCTGAATCAAGAGTCTTGACTAAATAAAAATAAATATTATCCCAGTTTGTTGTTGTATCAGTAAAAGTTGTATTAGCAACTGTTGTTAGTTTCACATAAGTTGCTCCATTATCAGAACTTCTGTAAACATTATAACCCACAAGCGAGTATCCATTAACACCGCCGGGAATTGCCGCATCCCAGGTTAATAAAACATCTTTTTTATTTATTATTTCATAAGTGACCTTTGCGCCAGGAGTAAGTTTGGCCGGCTCATATGGTCTTGCTGCTACTTCAGCAGATTTAGGACCCTCTCCAGCATCAGTAACAGTTGCAATAGAATAATAATAGGTTGTTCCATTAATTAGTCCTGATTTATCTAGATACTCTCGGCTATCATAAGGTAACCCATATGCAATGGGATGTCCATACGATTCTCCTTCCTTCCTTCTATATATATTATATGAATCGGGTAGCACTTTATTCCAAAATAAATAAACCTGTTTATTTCCTGCTTTTGCAATGATTGTAAGCGGTGGTTCTTTATAACTCTCATAGGTAAAATCATAATAATTATCTAACAGATCTTCATTACCCATTGAATCAACTGTTTTTATCTTATAATAATAATCAATGTTTAATGTATTTAATATATAATCCACATAAATATTTGTTTCAATCAAAGACGCTATCTTGTTATATCCGCTATACGCAGAAGTTGATCTGTAAATATTATAGGTATAAACACTTCTTGTAAAAGTATATGGTTCAGAAGGATTATTCCATATAAGAAGTGCTCCATTGAAAATATTACTTATTTCAACAGTTGTAACTGACGGTGGTCGCATAAATGCAAAAGAAGAAGTAGTATTTGAAGCAGACCCTTCTATAGAATTATTATCAACAGCTGACACTTTATAATAATAGGTTGTTGTGTTTGAAAGAGAAGAAACATTTAAAGTTGTCATAATAGTATCATAAAAAATATTTGTATTGGCAGAAGAAGTAGTAAGTAAAGTATCCACCTCAGGATAAGTTGAACGATAAATTTTAAAATGTTTAATATTGGTATTTGAATTTACAAGCCAATTCAGTTTAATTTTACCGTTACCTTCTGATGTGGCTGTGAGATTATACGGAGCTTGTGGTGGAGTTGATGCAGTTGGAGTGATATTTAAAACATAGGCCGTCACAGTGTTTGATGAACCATAAAAATTATTTGCCTGAATTTTATAGAAGTATGCGATATTATTGACAAGTCCTGTATCATAATAATAATTATTAGTAGTTGTTGTGATTTTTAAATAATTCTGATTATTTGATGATCTGTATAGATTAAATGAAGTTATTTCATATTCTGGGTTATTATCCCATGTTAAATAAACATATCCATTATATGCTGCGCCTGTAAATCCAGTTGGTTCAACTGGCAATGTAACAGGTCTAGCAGCAACTACATCGGTATATCGTCCATTTATATCATAATAAGCAGACACTTTGTAATAATAAACAACACCAGTTGTCACATCTGTATCAATATATGATGTTGTGGAAGTAAATGTTATATTTATATAATTTACAGCATCTGTTGATCTATAAATATTGTAACTAGATGCGATTTCAAAAGGAGCCGCATTCCAAGAAAGTAAAAGCGCTCCCACAACATTTGCTGTTTTTGTAACTTTAAAATTTATAGGAGCAGCTGGCAATATTGTCACATAAACTGGATTTGAAAACAAAGATTCATTAGGAGCTTTAAAAGCAGTAACATTATAAACATATGCTTCACCTGTTGTAACAGTAGTATCAATAAAAAAATTTGTATAAGAATTTGATATTTCATTGCCATCTCTGTATATTTTATAATAATCAATACCCTCACCTGGATCATTGGCAAGCCATGTTAAATTCACTCGGGTTGAAGTATATGCAGTAATTGTAAGTGCTTGCGGGCTTATCAAACCATCAGGCACAAAAACACTGCAGTAAGAAGCAGCTGATGTATTTGAATAAATATCAACAGTTATA
>JAOAIN010000218.1 GCA_026414685.1 Candidatus Goldiibacteriota bacterium | reverse complement strand
AGATTTATTACCAATAGTAGAAGGCACCACAGTTATAACTAGATATGGTCCTGTAAATACCGATCATATACTTTTCATTGCTGCAGGAGCATTTCATATTTCAAAGCCATCTGATTTAATACCTGAATTGCAGGGCAGGTTCCCTATAAGAGTTGAGTTGTCAAGTTTAACTCAAGCAGATTTTGAACGCATATTAAAAGAACCAGAAAATTCTCTTATAATGCAATATACAGAACTTTTACAGGTAGATGATGTTAAGATAAATTTCACCGATGATGCAATATCAGAAATTGCAAAAATTGCTTTTGAAATAAATGAATCAATGGAAAATATTGGCGCAAGAAGATTGCACACTATCATGGAAAAAGTTCTTGAGGATATTTTATTTGAAGCCCCTTATGGTAAAAAAATAAATAAAGAAATTACAAAAGAATACGTTAGAGAAAAACTTAAAAATTTGATTGAAAACAGAGATTTAAGTAAATATATTTTGTAATAAAATATAAATTGTTTTTTTGCATTTGGTGATGTCATGACATATGGATGATTTATATTGAAGATACCTTGTCGCTTACTTTTACTATTGACAAATTTTTGTCAGTACAACTCACTTAAGGATTATTTATAATGCAAAAATTAATAGAAAAGTCGCGTATTTTAATAGAGGCACTGCCATATATAAAAAAGTTTTTTAAAAAAACATTTGTAATTAAATATGGCGGCAGTGCTATGAAAATAAAAAAATATAAAGAAATATTTTTTCAGGATATAGCGCTTTTAAGTTATGTTGGTATTAATATAATCATAGTTCATGGTGGCGGAGATGATATAAGTAAATTATTAAAAAAAATAGGTAAAAAGCCAGTATTTGTTGATGGCCACAGGGTTACTGACATTGAAACATTGAATGTGGTTGAAAAAGTTCTCATAGGTAAAATAAATAAATCAATTGTAAAAGAATTAAAAGAACACAATTTAAAAGTTGCAGGCGTATCAGGTAAGGACTTTAATCTTATAATAGCAAAAAAGAAATTGATAAATAATAAAGATGTTGGTTTTGTGGGGGATGTGAAAAAAATTAATACTGAAATTTTAAAAGTTTTTGAAAACAGTGATTTAATACCAGTTATTGCTCCTATTGGTAAAGATGAAAAAGGAAACACTTATAATATAAATGCAGATATTGTTGCCGGTAAAGTTGCAGAGAGCATAAAGGCAGATAAACTTATTTATTTGACTGATACCGATGGAATAAAAATAAACGGTAAGTATGTGTCTTCAATAAAAATAAAAGATATAAATAAATTTATTAAAGAAGGTCAGATAACAGGTGGGATGTTGCCAAAGGTTAACTCTGCAAAGAGTGCTATTCTAAATGGAGTGAAAAAGGTTCATATAATAAATGGAATGGTTGAACATTCATTGCTACTTGAGATATTTACAAACAAAGGTATAGGAACAGAGATAGTAAAGTGAAGTAAGAAGTAAAATGTAAGATGTAAAATGTGTGATTTTTAACATCTTTAAATTTGAAGAAATATATATAAAAAATAAAAGGATAAAAAATGAAAAGCCTGGATAACACAGTAAAACCATATGATGTTTATTTATCACACGGTCAAGGTGCAATTTTGTATGATAAAAAAGGAAAAAAATATATTGACTTACTTGCCGGTGTTGCAGTGAATTTATTAGGTTATAATAATAAGAAAATAAACAGTGCCATTTTATTACAGTTAAAAAAATATATTCATTCTTCAAGATGGTTTTATAATGAAAATCAGGAAAAACTTGCAAAAAAAATTTCTGCTGCAACAGGTGCAAGCGGAGTTTATTTTGTTAATTCTGGGGCAGAGGCAAATGAAGTTGCTATAAAGTTTGCTAGAAAATGGGGTATTGTTAATAAAAATGGCGCATATAAAATAATTACTTTTAAAAATTCATTTCATGGAAGAACTATTGCTGCATTAACAGCCACAGGACAAGAAAAATTTCATAAATATTTAAAACCATTATCCCCTGGTTTCATTTATGCTGAATTTAACAATATAAAAAGTGTTGAAGAGAAGATAGACGATGAGGTATGTGCCATATTAATTGAACCAATTCAGGCAGAAGGCGGAGTATGGGTTGCAGAAAAAGAGTTTTTATTAAAACTTTCAAATTTGTGTCAAGAAAAAAATATTATTTTTATTTCTGATGAGGTTCAGACAGGTCTTGGTAGAACGGGGAAAATATTTGCATATCAGCATTATGGAATAAAACCGGATATAATTACTATGGGGAAGGGTTTAGGGGGTGGATTGCCTCTTTCTTGTGTAGCTGTGAATAAAAAAATATTCAATATTTTAGAAAACGGAGACCATGGAACAACCATGGGTGGTAATCCTGTTGCATGTGCCGCCGGTAACGCCGTTTTTGATACAATTTCAAAAAAATCTTTTTTAAATCAGGTAAAAGATAAAGGTGAATATTTTATAAATGAATTAAAAAAGATTAAATCAAAAAAGATCAAAGAAATACGCGGCATGGGTTTATTGATAGGGATTGAATTAAATGATAATGCTGCAAAATATGTTGAAATGGGCTTAAAAAAAGGAATAATTTTAAATAGTGTTAAACCCACAATCATAAGAATAGTTCCGCCGCTTATAATATCAAAAAAAGAAATAAAAAAAGCAGTTGCAATAATTAGTGAAATTTTAAAATAAATTGGAGGCATGGATGATTACAAAACTAAATAAGAAAGATCTTTTAAGTATTGCTGATTTGACAAAGGAAGAGATAGAGTTAATTTTGAATATATCTGATATGATAAGATTAAAACATAAAAATAATGAACTGTTTGTGCCGCTTTTAGGAAAATGTCTTGCCATGATTTTCAGAAAACCATCAACTAGAACAAGAGTTTCATTTGAAATAGCAATGTTTCAGTTAGGCGGAGCATCAATTTATCTATCACCTAATGAAATTCAGCTCGGACGTGGAGAGACAATAGCGGATACTGCTAGGGTTTTATCACGTTATGTTAATGGCATATTGATAAGAACCTTTTCCCATCAGGAAGTTATAGAACTTGCAAAAAATGCAACAGTCCCGGTTATAAATGGGCTTACTGATTTTTCTCATCCATGCCAAGTTTTATCAGACCTTTTAACAATAAAAGATAAAAAGAAAGTATTAAAAGGGTTAACCATTGCATATGTGGGAGATGGTAATAATGTATGCAATTCATGGTTATTTGCTGCACCAAAAATGGAGATGAATTTAAGAGTTGCATCACCAAAAGAATATGCACCGTCAAAAGAAGTTGTTGAAAAATCAAAAAGTTTTGCCCAGGTATCCAAAACACAAGTTTTAATCACTGAATCACCTGAAGAAGCAGTGAAGGATGCGGATGTTATTTATACCGATGTTTGGACATCAATGGGACAAGAAGAAGAAGCACAAAAAAGAAAAGAGGTATTTAAAAAGTATCAGGTGAATTCAGATTTAGTTTATCTTGCAAAAAAGGATGTGATTGTCATGCACTGTTTGCCAGCACATAGAGGCGAAGAAATAACTGATGATGTGATGGATGGGCCGAATTCTGTTGTTTTTGATCAAGCGGAAAATAGGTTACATGCACAAAAAGGAATACTGGCGTTACTTTTAAATAGGTAAAATCTTTTTATTGTTTGTTACTAATGTTCGTAAAAAATGTTCGTTGTTAATGTTTTTTTAAGATGTAAAAAAATGCCGATAAATATCCTTAACTAACATGTAAATAAAATATTTAAAAGAATATATTTTATTGACAAGGAGAAAATGTATGAAGAAGAAAGTAAAAAAAGTTGTTCTTGCTTATTCTGGCGGGCTTGATACTTCTATAATAGTCCCTTGGCTTAAAGAAAATTATAAGTGTGCTGTTGTTGCCTGTGTAGTTGATATTGGTCAGGTCTGTGATTTTGATGCAATTAAAAAGAAAGCAATAAAAAGTGGAGCTGATAAAGTTTACGTAATTGATAGGAAAAAGGAATTTGTAGAAGACTATATCATTCCTATGATCAAATCAGGTGCTATTTATGAAGGGAAATATTTGATGGGAACATCCATAGCCAGACCATTAATAGCAAAAACTCAGATAGAAATAGCAAAAAAAGAAAAAGCAGACGCGGTTGCCCATGGTGCAACAGGAAAGGGAAACGATCAGGTTCGTTTTGAACTTACATATAAAGCGCTTGCGCCTGAACTTAAAATTATTGCACCTTGGCGTGAATGGGACATACGTTCTAGAACTCAGGCGATGGAATATGCTGCAAAACATAATATACCTATAACAGCAACAAAAAAGAAACCATATTCTGAGGATGATAATATTTTTCATATTTCACATGAAGGTGGAATTTTAGAAGATCCTGAAAACGAACCACCAGAATATATAAGGAGTAAAATAAAACCAGTTGAAAAGACACCGAATAAACCACAGTATGTTTCTGTTGGATTTGTAAGAGGAATCCCTGTCTCACTAAACAAAGAAAAAATGTCACCACTGCATATACTTGAGAAATTGAATAAAATAGGGTCGTTGCATGGAATAGGTTTTGTTGATATGGTTGAAAATCGTCTTGTTGGAATAAAGTCAAGGGGAGTTTATGAAACACCTGGTGGAACTTTACTTTATATAGCACATAGAGAATTGGAAGAAATAACCCTTGATAGAGAAACGATGCATTTTAAATTTATAATAGCAAACAAAATGGCTGAACTTATATATTACGGTATGTGGTTTTCTCCTTTACGTGAGGCATTATCTGCATTTGTGGAAAAAACACAGGAAAATGTAACAGGAGAAGTAAAGTTAAAATTATTTAAAGGCAATGTTTTTCCTGCTTCAAAGACATCGCCAAATTCTTTATATCAACTATCCTATGCAACTTTTGAAGAAGAAGAAGTATATTCCCAGAAAGATGCAGAAGGTTTTATAAATCTTTATGGATTGCAGCTTAAAATATTAAATCAGATAAATAAAAAGAAGGTTCGCTAATAATGTTCGTTACTGATGTTTGCTAAACATGTTCATAAAGGATGTTAAAATTTGAAAATTTATTTGAGGAGGTTATTATGAAAAAGGTGTGGAAGGGTAGATTCAATAAAGAAATAGATAAAGATGTTTATAATTTTAATTCGTCAATATCATTTGACAGGCGCCTGTTTAAGTATGATGTTCTAGCAGGACAGGCATATGCAAAAGCGCTTTACAGAATAAAAATTTTAAAATCAGATGAAATGAAAAAAATTGTAAATGGATTACAAAAACTTCTTGAAAAAGAAAATACCATTGATTTTAGTCAATATGAAGATGTTCATTCAGCGGTAGAACTAGAACTTGTAAAACTCATAGGGGATGTTGGTAAAAAACTTCATACAGGCAGGAGTCGCAATGATTTGGTATCTACTGATACTAGGATGTATCTAAAGGATGAAATAATAGTTATTAAAAAACTAGTAAAAAATTTAATGCGAACGCTTGTTGATATGGCTGATAAATATAAAGACACCTATATGCCAGGTTATACTCATTTACAACATGCACAGATAATAGCTGTTGGACATTGGTTATTAAGCTACTTTGCAATGCTTAAAAGGGATTATAATTTACTTAATTTTATTTATGACAGGATGAATTATTTACCGCTTGGGTCTGGTGCTTTGGCTGGCTCAAATTATAATGTCCATAGAATGACAATGGCAAAAGAACTTGGTTTTAAAGACATAACAGAAAATTCAATTGATGCAGTTTCAGATAGAGATTTTGTTATAGATTTTTTATATTTTTCATCTTTGCTTGCAATGCATCTTTCCAGATTGGCAGAAGAAATTGTTATTTTTAATTCAAATGAATTTTCGTTTATTGAAATTGATGATGCTTATGCTACTGGTTCTAGTTTAATGCCAAATAAGAAAAACCCAGATATTGCAGAACTCATACGTGGTAAAACAGGTAGTTTTTTTGGGCGACTTATGGCTGGTCTTACAATGTTAAAGGGATTACCACTTGCTTATAATAAAGATTTGCAGGAAGACAAACCTTTACTTTTTAAAAGTGTTGATGAAATAAAATCTATATTAGAAATCACAGAGAAATTTTTAAAGAATATTAAAATAAAAGAAGATAAATTGTCAGAGCAGTTACTTGATTATTTCATGTATGCAACTGATATTGCAGATTATCTTGTTAAAAAAGGCATGGCTTTTAGAGAAGCATATGAAATCGTTGGTAAATTAGTGGCATACAGTATTGAAAATAAAAAGAGTTTTGGCCGTCTTGAAATAGATGAACTGCAGAATTTTTCAGAATTGTTTGATGAGGATGTGTTTGATCTATTACATCCTGAGGCATCGGCTGATGCAAAATGCACTCCTGGTTCTACATCTTTTAAATATGTGAGCAAACAAATACTTGCTGCAAAAATATTTTTACAATTTGCAAAATAGATGGTTGATATTATATGAAAATGGAACATCATGCATTGATTACGGCACCTGTTGCAGTAGGCACTTACTATTTCACAAGTTCATGGTTTTACACCATACTTTCTGTTTTTTTAGGTTTGTTAGTGGATGCTGACCATGTCATAGATTATATACGAGAAGAAAAAAGATTTGATTTCAAAGATATGTTCATAAAATCGTATCTTGGCGATTTTAAAAAATTATATGTTGTTTTTCATGCTTATGAATATATACCTTTAGCCTGGTTAATTTCATTTTTATTCAATGACTGGACTTTTGGAATAGTTTTTACTATTTCTTATCTTTCTCATATGATACCAGATCAATTGGCAAACAATACAAAACCTTTTGGATATTTTTTTATTTACAGATGGATAAAGAAATTCAGTATGAAGGAGCAATTTTATTTTCCCGAAGGAGTAGAGCCAGGTTATATAAGAAAAAGACAAGGATAAAATTCGGTGAGTTATGTATGAAATTTTAATTGTGGAAGATAATGATGAATTGAGGAAAATATTAAAAGAATCGTTTGATGAAAATAATTATTCTGTTTTTTCATGTGAAAACGGGGAAGATGCTATAAATTTAATAAATGAAAAATATTTTGATGTTATTATAACAGATTTAAAACTTCCGGAAAAAGATGGATTGGAAGTCCTGGCTGCTGCAAAACAGAAAAATCCAAATACGGAGGTTATTGTGATTACTGCTTATGGCACTATTGATAAAGCAGTAACAGCGATAAAAAAGGGGGCGTCTGAATTTTTAACTAAGCCGGTTTCACTTGAATATCTTAAAATACTTGTTTCAAAAGTGATAAACAACAGAAAAATAAGAGATGAAAATATATATCTTAAAAATTTAACTCGTGGGCAGATAATAGGTATATCGAATAAAATAAAAGAGATTTTACAATTTGTTGAAAAGGTTGCTGATACTGATGCGACCGTTCTTATTACAGGCGAGTCGGGAACAGGTAAAGAATTGATAGCCGAGGAAATTCACTACAAAAGTGCAAGAAAAGATTTCCCACTTATAAAGGTAAATTGTGCTGCATTAGCACCAGGAGTTTTAGAATCAGAATTGTTTGGTCATGAAAAAGGAGCATTCACAGATGCTTTATATTTAAAACGTGGTAGATTTGAACTCGCTGATAAAGGAACTATTTTTTTAGATGAAATTGCAGAACTCCCTTTAAATTTGCAGGTAAAACTTTTAAGGGTTTTACAGGATAAATCATTTGAAAGAGTTGGAGGAGAAAGAAATATAAAAGTAGATGTGCGGCTTATAGTTGCAACCAATAGGGATTTAAAACAGGAAGTAAAGGAAGGTAGATTCAGAGAAGATTTGTATTATAGATTTAATGTTGTGGAGATAAACATGCCGGCGTTGCGTGAGAGAAAAGAGGATATACCTTTACTTGTGGATTATTTTCTTAAAAAATATGCTGATCTTGCAAAGTTTAAAGTGAGAGGTGTTTCAAAAGAAGCAATAGAAAAATTGATGTCATATGATTATCCCGGAAATATCAGAGAACTTGAGAATATAATACAGAGAATTTTAGTCACTGCAAAAAGTGAAGTTATAAATGTTGATGACATTCCTTATGAAATAACCAATTTTATAGAAAGAGATTATAAAAAAGCAGGTCTTGCTAAAAAAGTTAATGAATATGAGAGAAACATAATAATAAGTGTTTTAAATCAGACAAAAGGTAATAAAGTGGAAGCAGCTAAAATTTTAAAGATAACTCGGCCAACGCTATTGGCAAAAATGAAAAAATATAAAATAAAGTGATTATATGAAAAAAATAATTTTTATTTTTTTAGTTTTTTTAATAACTATATTTATAAGTGCTTCTGAAAAGAAAAATTTAAATGATTTTATTAATGATGCGGATAACATAGCAGCAGAGCTTGCAAAAGTCACAGCGGAATTAAATAATCAGAAGATAAAATACGAAGAAAAAATAAAAAAAATAGAAATTTTAAAAAATAAAAAAAGTGATTTTTTTCTTGAAAATTTTATTAATGGTTTATTGCTTAAATATTATCTGGGAAATGCCAATAACCTTGCTTTCAAAATTTCCAATCTCACAAAAAAACACAGAGAATTAAATAATGATTATTTCACCATTGTTTCTCTTATATTAACTGAATACGGTGAAAAAATAAGAAACTGCATAAAAAACAAATGCAAAGAACTTAAAAAATTATATGTAGATAGGATTAAGTGGCTTGATATTGTAAAAAATTATGAAAATTATATTGGGGTTGATTTGGCTTTTGATATTTTTGAAAAGAATTATGATGAGAAATCAAAAAAAGATTTGGTTGAATATCTTGAAAAGAAACTAATTCAAATAGATCAGCGAATATACATACTAGAAGATGAGATAAAAATAGATATTTTACTTAAAAACAACGGGTTTAAAACAGATGATAAAAAGATAAAAGAAATAAATGAAAAGATAAAAGAGTTGAAAAATTTGAAATATGTTTTAAAAGAAAAAATAAATGAATTTAGTAAATAAAAAATTACTTGTATTGAATCATATATTTTGGGAAGTAATTTAAATGTATAAAAAGATATTATTGATTTTTGTTTTTATATTTTCTTTAGGTTTTACTAGCGCAATTTCATATATCATTGACGATTTTGAAGATGGGGAATTTGCGGTAAATAACTTAGGTGGTGGATGGTATGAGTTTGCAGATCCTTCTACTTCGTCTGTTTCAAGAACAGTAATTACAGGGGATGTACCTTCTGGTGGTGGCGTGTATGCGGCAAGAATTTCAGGTGATGTAATAGGTGCAATTGATTCATGGGCATCTATTGGCGCTGGGACGAATTTAAATCCAGTGGCAACCCCGGAAAATCTAAATCTAACAACAGGTATTCGTTTATATATGAAAGGCAATTATGGGACAGGGACAAATGTTGCTTTTAGAATTCAGATTGTTTCAACAAATATTACTGATTACTCATTTTGGAATTTTTCCTGGACTCCGCAGTCAAACTGGACTTATGTAACCATCCCGTGGACATCTTTTAATCCACCTGGCTGGGGCCAGGGAAATGGAATGAATCTTACCCAGGTATTATCTCAGGTTCAAGCAATACAATTTGCCATTGTAGATACAACCGGTGGGGCAGTAAATAATACAGGAAATAACTGGTATATAGATAATATTGAAATATATGGTGTGATGACTCCTACTTTTACTTTTACAACCACTCCCTATGCGGGAACACCGACAAATACTCCTACAATCACGCCTACCACTGCAAAATGCAAGAGATTTCTTGCATATTATCCTTACTGGGTTTCTACCTACCGCGCTGATAAAATACCATATAACAGATTAACGCACATCTGTCATGCTTTTGTGCAACCGCAAGCAAATGGTTCTTTATCTATACCATCCGGTTATCTGGAACCAGCACTTATAACAAATGCGCATGCAGCAGGGGTGAAAGTTTTAGTATCAATTGGTGGTGCTAATGAGGTTGCCAGACAGAATTTTGTGACAATTGCAGCATCTGCAAGTTTACGCACCGCATTTGCAAATGCAGTTGAAGCATTTTGCAGGACCTATGGTTATGATGGTGCTGACATTGACTGGGAATTTCCGCAGAATGCAACAGAAAGAACCAATCAGAATTTACTTATACAGGCACTCAGGGATAAATTTAATTCTTCTCCTGTCCCTGCTCCTAACTGGGAAATTACAATGGCTGTATCACCTGGTAACTGGTATGGACAGTGGAATGATTATGCGTATTTGAATAATATAGTTGATTTTTATAATCTTATGACTTATGACTATCATGGCGAATGGTCTAGTCACTCTGGTCATAACTCACCGCTTTATCGTGGCACAGACCCTATTGATGGAGAAAATATTGACTGGTCTAATAATTATATGACAATAACCCGCGGTGTTCCTGCATCTAAAATGAATCTTGGTATACCTTTTTATGGATACAGGTTTCCAAATTCAGAAACCCTATATGACAGTTTTGTTTCAGGTGCTGTACAGAATAATTATAATTTAATCACTCCATTAATTGGTTCTGGCTGGACATATCATTGGGATTCTGGTTCATATGTTCCTTATCTTACCTATGATTCTGGAACAGGTTTGATTTGTTATGATAATCCTTCTTCTGTTTCTGAAAAGGTAAACTATGCATTAAATTCAAAGGGTTATGGTGGAATATTCATGTGGGAGATAACTGCAGATTATTCTGCAGGCAACCAGCCGCTTCTTGATGCCATGTGGAACTCTTATTCATCTTTTTGCGGTTTGACAACACCTACTTTTACGAGGACAGTTACCAGCTCACAGGTTGCAACTAACAGTTTCACAGCAACAAAAACAGTAACACAGAGTTTCACGCAAACAGCAACAAACATTGAGCAACCATCAATTAGTGTAACATACACGTCTACCCTATCAATACAAACTCCAACGCCAACATGGACCACAGGTGATTGCATACATTTTTATATTGATAGAACTAATGTACCTCCAATGGTTTTTATGAAGAAAATAACTCTTAAAATAAATGTTGGCAATTGTTCGTCATGTATTGTGTATGCAGATGGGATACCTATTCCTTCTGTTTATGATTCTATTGGTAAAACCTGTAGATTTACAACAGATGGAACAGTAATACAGATTTTAAGATATGGCTATACAGGCGGTGCTACAAATGCTGTTACAAAAGCAACTCTATGTGATGATAAAAAATGGGCTTATTCATTTACCTTTGATGATGCAAGACCCTCTGTCCATGATATAGGATTACCCATGTTAGAAGCACTAGGTTTCAGGGCGGGAGTTGCTTTGAATACCCAGCAGATGCAGGAGACGTATGATACATATGTGATGAGCTGGCAGAAAGTATCAAATTTACGTGCGCATAACTGGAGTTTATTTGACCATAATTACAGCCATCAAGTAGTAACTTGTGATAATATAGCAACTGAAACCATACCTGTTAAAAATGCAATAGAGACAAGATTCTCAGGATATTTATGCACCCATTTTGTTTATCCATATTGCAATATATCAAACTGGACATGTATAAGGGACTCAGGATTGTTTTTATCAGCAGAAAATTATACAGGAAATAACTATGTTGATGTGATACCATCAAATCCATTTGTGCTTAACAGAAATCCTTTTACAGGAACTGGTCTTGCATCATTCAATGCAGCTGCTGATAATGCTGCAAATGATACGAGACCAAGATGGCTTATATATTTTACTCATAATATTGAACCAGGTAGCACGATACCAGGAACTTATGATACAAACCAGGCGACATTGAGTTCGCATTTAAATTATGTATATAATACTTATGGAGAAGGCGGTTTAAATAACATGTGGTTTGCTCCATCAGATGAAGTCATGCAATATCTACTGGTAAGACAATACGCAACAGTTACTTACATGGGTGAATATGCCTGCAGCACAGGTGTGCCAACACCTTCTCATACACGCACAGCAACACCCACGGCCACTTCCACTCCGACACCTACCAGTACACCAATTAGCAATCAACAATTGGCAATTGGAAATTTAGTAATCTATCCTAACCCATATAATCCTTTAAAACAGGATTTAAGGATAAAGTTTGATATGGAAGGAACGTGTAAATTAATAAAAGTAAAAATATATACTGTAGGTTTTAGAATGATAAAAGAGTTTATTTTTGAGGGGAATTATATGGTAGGTGAAAATACAATAAATATTGAGAGAAAACATCTTTATAAACTTGCAAATGGGATTTATTATATATTAATTAATGCAGAGCAGACAGATGGTATTTCAGTAAAAAGTTGCCCTGATGAACTGGTGATTTTAAAATAATTTTTATGTTATATAAATTTTTGGCAGACATAGTTATATTTACACATTTTTTGTGGATTTTATTTATGATATGGGGGTTTTTACTTACTTTTTACCATTTTTTTATTAAACCATCAGAGAAATTTTTTAATAATTTGATTTTTCGTGTGATACATCTTCTGGGGATTATATATGTAAGTGTTTTGAAATTTATGAATTAATATTGTCCATTTATTTTACTTAAAAATTATTGCAATAACATATGGAAATTCCTAAACTTTTGTCTGGGAAATAAAAATATCCCCGAGCATATTTGACGTAAACATATGTTTTCAAAATTCTATTATTTTGTTTAAATCGTTTCCTAAATATACATCAGAAAATAATATTTTAATAAACAAAGACCCTCGTCTTTTATTCAAATACAAACATAACCCACTGGTAACCCCTATTTAAAGTGTTTCATAAATTATTTCTATATCAGGGAACAATTAGCACTGCTCAATCGTATAAGTATTATAAAAAAGAGGTGATAATGCCAGAGAGAGTAAATATTGAAGAATTATATAAAGCCTATTCCAGAATGGTGTATACCATTGCATATAGGATTGTGAAAAATAAAGCAGATGCAGAAGATATAACCCAGGATGTTTTTATAAAGTTAATTCAAATACAGGATTCATTAAGAAGGCAAAATTTAAAAACTTTTATATACAAAATTACAGTTAACAAAAGTATAGATAGATTAAGGAATAAAAAAATGCAAACAGTTAAAAACGAAGATATTAAAGAAGAATTACCAAAAAAGAAAGATTCCAACGAAAATAATATAATTTTAAATTTGCTAATGGAAAAGATTGATATTGAACAAAGGATTCCTATTCTTTTATCTGAAATCGGCGGTTTTTCTTATAAAGAAATTTCTGAAATATTAGAAACTAATATAGGCACAATTAAATCAAGAATAAACAGGGGGATAAATACCTTAAAACAAATGGCAAAGGAGGAGATTGATGATGATGTGTCAGAGAATTAAACTATTACTTTATGATTATACTAAAGGTGAATTGTCAAAAATAGAAATTGATATGGTTAAGAGTCATCTAGAAAAATGTAATGCATGTAGGAAAGAGATGGTTTTTTTAGAAAAAATAAAAAGTTCAATAAGGCAAGAATTATTAGAGCCATCGGATAAAATATTATATAAAATTAAAAAAATAAATTTTGAAAATAGGTTAATTAATTTACCGGTATTTTTTAAACCTTTAATTGCCTTTGCTGTACTAGTTATATTTTTAGTAGGTTTTATATATTTTGGTAATTTGATTAAACAGGGAAAAACAGACAAGTTGGATAAATTTTATCAGGATATTTATGATATCTCTGTTGATTTTAATAATTTGTCATGAAAGAAAATAAATAAGTTGGAGGTGAAAATATGAAAAAAATTGTAATTTTTGTAATCGCGGTTTTATTGTGTCCTTTTTCTTTTATTCTTGCAGGGAATTTAATGCCACCAATTTCTGGCGCAGAAATGCCAGAATTTGCTGTTTCCATGCCTTTCCCCAATGGACCCGGTAATATGGAAATGGATTTGTTATTTTTGGCCGATAAGTTGAATCTGTCAGACAAACAGGTAAAAGAACTGGAAAAAATCAGAAAAGAAAATGAAAGAAAACTTGTTGAATTAAGACAGCGCGCAGAGTTGTGTTTTCTTGATATTAGGAATGAACTGGATAAGGATGAGCCGATTAAAGAAAAAATAGATTCTTTGATAAAAGAAATAGCGACAATACATGAGGAGATTTTAAGAATAAAAATATCAATAATTTTAAAGCATAAACAGATTTTAACAAGAGAACAATTTGAAAAATTGAAGAAAGAAATGTTTTTAAGAGTTAAAGACAGACCCGGGTTCCATGGCATCCCAGGGCAAAAAGAAAAACAGAATTTTAAAAAAGATTAAGTATAAAAATGCGCCAAAGGAGGTTTAAATTGAAAGAATATATAAACATTATTTTCCTATTTATCATATTTTTTTATGGATGTTCTTCTGGCCCTTCAAAAAAGATAATAATAAGAAAATCCGAAGAATTAACAAAATTGCAGCAGATAAAAAAGGACGTTGAAAATATAAAAGAAATAGGAAAACTCAGCGAAATAAAGGAAGAGATTATGGATGTTGTTAAAAGGAGCGAGGAAGGAATAAAAACAGGAGATATTACAGGAGAAGAAGCCAATGATCTAATAGTACAATTGAAAGAGTTAACAGTAAAGATAAGTGAATTTAATAAGAAAATAAAAAATTTTAGACCTCCTTCAGGAGAAATGGCGGGCTTGCCGCCGAGACCACCCAATAGATTTAATGGAATGCCTCCTGGGAAAATGACTGAATTAAGTCCATTTGAAGATGAAGAAAAATTTGTTGATTTGCTGAAAGAAAAAGTAAATGAATATATAAATAATGATATAAAACTAAAAGAAGCGACTGATGAAAAATAGAGAATTATTAAAGAATAGAACTGGACATAATGAATTTGGAAGGAGGTGGTGAAATAAAAAATATTTTTTAAAAGGAGGTGATATAAACAAAATTTATAAAATTTTATAAGAAATGAGGTGATGGACAATGTCTGATGTGTCAGCTGTTAGTTCTGCATATTCGAGTTATACTTATTCAACGTCATATACGGATAATCCGAGCAGTGTGCTTGATAAAGATGATTTTTTACAGATGCTTATTACAAAATTAAAATATCAAGACCCTTTGGACCCGGCTGATGATGATTTTGCGGGAGATTTAGCGCAATATTCTACTCTTGAGCAGCTACAGAATTTGAATGACCAAATGGAAGAAATGTCGGGGAATTTCACAACTATGAATGAAAATATTGTAGGGCTTATGACAATGGAAAATACTACACAATCACTCGCATTGGTCGGGAAAAGTGTGACTATTGAGTATGAAAATGATGACGGTGTAACAGAGAAAGTGAAAGGGATTGTTGATAGTATCAAATTTGTTGATGGGACGCCAAAGATTGTTATAGATGGAATTGAATATAATCTGTCGGATATAACGCAGGTAAGTTCGTGATTTATAGCGCTGCAAATAAAGCGAATATAATAAAATTGATGTTTTGTTTGCAGCGCTTAATATTTAAATGGAACATAACTATTTTTTTAAACGTCTAATTTTAAAATTATTTAAGGAAGAAGAGATGAAAAAAACACTATTTTTTTTAATTTTAGTATTATTTATATTTAAAATTAATCTAGCAGCAGAAGAGTTGACTTGGCAGATGTGTGTTGATGAAGCATTGCAGAACAATCCGCAGATTAGCCAGGCTAAGGCAAAGCTTGACCAGGCAAAGGCAAATGCGTGGGCTGCAAAAGCATCTTTATTTCCGCAGATATCAGTATCTGCCGGTGCATCCCGACGCGGCAATGAGTTTTCAAACCTTACTTCTGACCCAACATCATATTCATATGGTGCATCAGTCAGACAATTACTTTTTGATGGTTTTCAATCATTAAATAATATAAACAAATCAAATGAAGAAATTGAAGTTGCAGAACTTAATTATAAAATAACTTCAGCTAGTATAAGATACAAATTGAGGCAGGCATATGTGAATCTTATGAAAGCCCAGGAGTTATTAAATATTACAGAAGATATCTTATCAAGAAGAAAGAAGCAATATCAGGATATAAAAATGAGATACAATGCAGGCAGGGAGCACAAAGGTTCGTTGTTAAATGCAGAAGCAAGTTTAGCACAGGCAGAATTTGAAAAAGAACAGGCTAATAGAAATTTCATAGTTGCTAAACAGGTTCTTGCAAAGGAACTGGGAAGACAGGATTATAACGAATTAAGTGTAAAAACAGATTTTAATCTTGCAAACAATCTGGATATGCAACCAGATTTTAACGGGTTGTTAATTAAAAACTACAATTATATTTTACTTGAAAAATCAAAAAAGATAGCAGAATATTCAGATGCATCATCTATTGGTGCATTTTTTCCTTCAATTAATTTAAATGGCAGCGTGTCAAGAGGTGGAGATGAATTTCCACCACAAGAAAACACAAACTGGTCAGCGGGTATTAATTTATCTTTGTCTTTGCTGGACGGCGGATTGCTCCTGGCAAAGAAAAATGCAGCAGACGCATATTTAAAACAGACAGAAGAAGAATTAAAATATGGGGAAAACGATATAATTTTAAATATTGAACAAACATGGAATAATTTAATTGATGCAAAAAAGCAAAATGAAATTCAGGAAAAATTTTTATCTGCAGCGTATGAACGTGCAAAAATAGCAGATGTGCAGTATTCAAATGGACTCATTAATTTTGATAACTGGACAATCATACAGGATAATTTGGTATCAAGCAAAAAATCATATTTGAATTCACAAGTAAATTTATTACTTGCCGAAGCTGCATGGATACAAATAACAGGAGGAACATTGGAAGATGAAAAAAAATAAGATTGTTTTAATATCAATTGCTTTTTGTATTTTGATTTTAATTGTTTTTTCAATTTGTAGGTCTAAAAAACCTAAAGAATCAATCACAATAATTGAAGTTAAAAAAGGAGATATAAAATTATCAATCAATGCATCAGGAACAGTTCTGCCACAGAATAGGTTGTCCATAAAACCACCGTTATCTGGAAGAATAGAAAAAATACTTGTCAGGGAAGGCGATTATGTAAAAAAAGGGCAGATTCTTGCGTATATGAGTTCTTCAGACAGGGCTGCAATCTTAGATGCAGCAAGAGCACAGGGAGAGAAAAACCTAAAAGAATGGGAAGAAATATATAAACCCATACCAATTATTGCTCCAATAGACGGACAGGTAATTGTCCGTGGGGTTGAACCAGGACAGACAGTTACACAGTCAGATGCAATAATAGTCCTATCTGATAGGTTGATAATAAAAGTGCAGGTGGATGAGACGGATATTGGTAAAGTTGCAAAAGGACAGAAAGCAATAATTACACTTGATGCTTATCCTGATAATAAAATGCAAGGTTTAGTTGACCATATTTATTATGAATCAAAAACTATAAATAACGTAACGATATATGAAGTTGATGTGCTACCTGATAAAGTCCCGGATTTTTTAAGATCAGGTATGAGTGCAAATGTGGATATTATTCAGGCACAAAAGCAAGATGTTCTCCTTGTGCCGACAAATGCAGTGAAAAAAGGACCAAACGGCAAAAATTTTGTGGTTGTTTTAAATAACAACAAAAGGGATAGAAAAATTGTTGAGATGGGTTTATCTGACGGAGAAAATACAGAAATTGTAAACGGATTAAATGAAGGTGAAAAAGTTATTATATTAAAGCAAAGTTTTTCTTTCTCCAAAAAGATGGAAGAAACAACAAATCCATTTATGCCGCCTAGACCCGGAAGGATAAGAAAATAACAAATGATAAAATTAAAAAATATTTCTAAAACATACAGGACTGGTAAAGTAGAATTTCAGGCATTGAAAAATGTGGATTTAAACATAAATGAGGGAGAATTTCTGGCTATTATGGGGCCTTCTGGTTCTGGAAAATCAACGCTTATGCATATAATAGGTTTTCTGGATACCCCTGATTACGGGGAATATATATTCAAAGGAAAGGATATTTTAGATTTGGCAGATGAACAACTCGCGGTTTTAAGAAATAAAACAGTTGGTTTTGTTTTTCAGCAATTTCATTTGCTATCAAGGGAAAATGTTTTTGAAAATATCAATCTGCCGGCCATATATGGCGGTAAAGTTGATAATAAGGAAGAAGTGTTACAGAGATTGAAAGATGTAGGACTTATAGAAAAGTCAAATAATTTGCCAAATGAATTATCAGGCGGAGAGCGCCAACGTGTTGCTATCGCAAGGGCTTTGATAAATAATCCGGATATAATTCTTGCTGATGAACCTACTGGAAACCTTGATTCAAAATCCCAGGAAGAAATAATGAAAATTTTTGCTGATTTAAATAGTCAAGGTAAAACAATAATTCTAGTAACTCACGAACAGGATGTGGCGAATTATGCGAAGCGGATAGTCAGGATAAAAGACGGCAGAATTATTTCTGATGAAAATAAAAAATCCGAAAATTTTAAAAATAATAAAAAAGAAATTAACATAAATGTTGATAGGACTACAATTCCGAATAGAATAGCACTTGTTGATTATGCAAAGCAAGCGGTAAATTCCATGCTCGGCAATAAATTAAGGACTGCTCTTTCAATGCTGGGAATATTGATAGGAGTTGCATCTGTAATAGCAATGATGGCGCTGGGAGAAGGCGCGCGATTATCAATCCAGAAAAGTTTATCTAATCTGGGCTCCAATCTTTTAACAATTATGCCTGGCTCATGGAGAGCAGGTGGTGTTTCACTTGCTGTTGGGGCAGTTACAAGATTTACAGAACAGGATACAGCGGCAATAGGTAAAATAGAAGGCGTGCAGAATGTTTGTGGAAATGTTGATGGAAGGGCTCAGGTAGTTTATCAGTCAAAAAACTGGAATACACGCGTGCAGGGTGTGGATATCAGTTATCCTGAAATGAGAAACTCTCAGCCGGAATACGGACAGTTTTTTACGGAAAGCGATTTAAAAACCAGGAATAGGGTGGCTTTAATAGGTAAAACTGTTCTTACAAACTTGTTTGGCGAAACAGATGACCCTGTAGGTCAGCAAATTAAAATAAATAAAATTTATTTTAAAGTGATTGGTGTATTGCCGGAAAAAGGTTCTGCTGGATTTCGGGATAATGATGATATTGTGATTGTGCCTTTGACGACAGCCATGTATAGATTATTGGGGAAAAGTTATGTTGATTCAATAGATGTTCAGGTTAAAGACTTATCTTTAATGGAAAAAGTTCAAGAAGAAATAAAACAGTATTTAATGAAAAAGTATAAATTAAACGAAGAAACAGGTTTTAGAATTATGAATATGGCAGATATTCAAAAAACAATGACAGAAACAGCAAATACAATGACAATGCTTCTTGGTTTTATTGCTGCGATTTCTCTTTTGGTAGGTGGCATAGGGATTATGAACATAATGCTTGTATCTGTTACAGAAAGGACACGTGAAATTGGTTTAAGAAAAGCAATAGGTGCTAAAAAGCAGGATATTTTATATCAATTTATAATTGAGTCGGTTTTGATGACATTTATCGGTGGTATTGTAGGCATTCTGCTTGGAACTTTGATTTCTATTATGTTGGCTGTTTTTGCGAAGTGGACTGTTTCTGTTTCTATATCTTCAATTGCAATTGCAATTATTTTTTCTGTAGGTGTTGGACTTATATTTGGCATTATGCCTGCCAGAAAAGCAGCGGATTTAAATCCCATAGATGCGTTAAGATACGAATGAAACAATGCCGGATGCCAAATGTCTAATGCCGGATGAAAAAAACAAACAAAAACAATGCCAAATGGCAAATGTTGAATACTTAATGTAGGATATAGAAAGTTATATAGCAAATATATATTATATCAGCATGGGATATAGTAATTTAAGGGTTTTATCGCGTTATTATATATAAATATTCTTGACATAATAAAAAATAATATCTAAAATTTATATAAAACAATTTTCAGATCGGGGATTATAAATACTATTTTAAAAAAGGAAAATAAATATTATCAAAGATGAAAACAAAAATTTTTCGTTATTTACATGTATTTGTATTTATTGTTGGTTGTTTTTATATCTTTAATGAAATAAATACTACAGAAAAATATAGAATAGAATCTTTATATAATAGAATTCTGTTTTTTTCTCATTTCCTGGATATAAACGCTTCAATTGATTTAAATATTCTACAAAAACAATTTTCACAAATAAAAAGAGTATATAAAAACATGAGAAGTATTTATTTATTTGATGTTAGTAATAAAAAAGTAGTAAATTTATTTACAGATTCAAATGAGAATACCTTTGAATTAGAAAAAATATTTACTAGAGATGTGATTAACAAAATTATTGAAACAGATTCTGGGATTTTAAAAAA
>JAOAIN010000150.1 GCA_026414685.1 Candidatus Goldiibacteriota bacterium | reverse complement strand
AAAATAGAAAAACTTTCTTTTATTATATATACAGATATTAATATTGATAAAATTGTATCAAGTATATATATTGGTTTAAAAAGGAGTATAATTGCGATTATAATAACTGTTATGGAAGAAATGGTATCTCCTAATAAATGCAAAAAAGCTGATTTTATATTTATATTTTCTTTTGAATTTTTAAACAATAATAAAACTGATAATCCATTACCAATAAGTCCTATAAATGCAATAAGTAACATAAGAGGTGTATTTATAATTTCAGGTGTTTTAAATCTTTTAATTGCTTCAAAAATTATATAACCGCATATTATAATAAGAACACATACATTGAAAAGAGCAGCTATTATTTCAGCTCTTTTATAACCAAATGTTTTTTTTATGTTTTTTTCTTTTTTTCCTATTAAAATAGCAAAATATGAAACTAAAAGTGCTATTGCATCGGAAAAATTATGAAATGCATCAGAAAGTAAAGCAAGTGAGCCTGAAATAATCCCACCCACTATTTCTGCAGAAGTGATGAAGATGTTTATGAATATGGAAATTATTAAATTTTCTTCTGGATTTTGAGATTTATTATGTAAATGCATATTTTTATTCCGCAATTTTATTTTTATATTTAAAAGGTAGTGTTAGAATATATGTGGCTGTGATAAAAAGAATTATACCGATTATAACGAGGACCCAGTTATGAGATAAAAAATTTTTATAAATCAAACTGCCAAGAGCTGAGATTGTTATTGTAAACATTATGATAGACGGTATTAAAACAATTTTAACCTGCAAATGTTTATTTACGAAATATAAAGTTGCTGCAATTAAAGCAAGAGAAGCAAGCATCTGATTGGCAGAACCAAAAAGTGGCCAGATGGCCATTGCGCCACCTTTATTAAAAGCAAGCGCTGCTCCTGCTCCAACTGTAATAACTGAAGAGATTATTCTGTTTTTAAGAACAGGTAAATCATATGAGTCAAAAAATTCTTCAAATGTATATCTGCCTATACGAGCCGATGTATCAAGTGATGTGAGTGCAAATGCGCTTATTGCAAGAGCTGCAAATGAGATAGATATAACAGACGGTATTCCAATTGTTTGCAATAAATTTCCCATACCATTTGAAAATAATGATATTGGATTTTTCACTGCAACTAAATATTCTGTTCTTGTCAGCATAATTGCAATTATTATTGATAATATTGCAAGAACTCCTTCCAACAACATACCACCATAACCAACAAATTGTGTATCACTTTCTTTGTCTATCTGTTTTGAAGTGGTGCCTGATGAGACAAGTGAATGAAAGCCTGATATTGCACCGCAAGCAATTGTTACAAATAAAACAGGAAATAACCAGCCAAGTCCTGGATCATAAAAACCCCTGAAAACTTCAAGCTTTATATCAGGTCTGTAAAAAAATACACCAATTAAACCACCTATTAAAAGAATATATAAAAGAAATGAATTTAAATAATCTCTTGGTTGTAATAAAATCCATACAGGTGTAATGGAAGCAAGAAATATGTAAATTATGAGTATAAAAACCCATGTATTATAAGTTAATTTAAGTGGAAAATTTAATCCAATTAATATAGATAAAAACAATAAAACAACCCCAAACAATGTTGCTATGCCTATATTTAATTTTAATCTGTAAATAGAAAAACCAAATAATATTGCAAGTAAAATAAAAAGCATGGAAGCGGTTCCTGCTTCTGGATGTTTTTCAAATGTCTGTGCCACAACTATTGTGAAAACAGCAATAACAAGGATTAAAGTAAACCAGGTAAAAATTAAAAAAACCTTTTTACCTTCACTCCCCAAAAAATCTTCTATTATACTGCCTATTGTTTTTCCTTGTTTACGCATAGAAATCACCATAGAGGTGAAATCATGAACTGCGCCTATAAAAATACCGCCTAAAATTATCCATAAAACTGCAGGTAACCATCCAAAAGTAACACCTAGAATTGGCCCTACGATAGGTCCGACTCCTGCAATTGATGCAAAATGATGCCCCATAAGAATAAATTTATTGGTCGGAACATAATCAATACCATCATTTTTGTAATGAGAAGGAGTTTTATTATTATTATTTATCTGCAAAATATTTCGTATATATCTACCATATGTGAAATATGCTATTATAAATAAAATTATAGATACTGATAATAATACAGCGGTCATGATAATCTCCTTTTTTATTAAATTTTTTAAAATATAGCATAAGTAAAATATCTTGACAATTATAAAATATTATTTATTATTAAGAAAAAAAGTTATATATATGGAGAAAAATATGAATTTTATTTATGCTATTTTTTCAAGTGTTTTTATAAGTTTATTATCTTTTGCAGGTGCAATAAGTTTGCTTTTGAAAGAAGATTTACTTAAAAAAACACTTCTGCTTCTTGTTGCATTTAGTGCAGGAAGTTTAATTGGTGGTGCTTTTTTACATTTGCTTCCAGAAGGGCTAGAAAAACTCAATAATTACAATCTGACTTTTTTAATAACAATAACTGGAATCACTCTATTTTTTATTTTGGAAAAATTTTTATTTTGGAGACACTGTCATAAAGGTGGTAAATGTGATTTTCATACATTTACTTATATGAATTTGATTGGCGATGGTATTCATAATTTTATAGATGGTTTGATAATAGGTGCCACTTTTTTTGTGGATATAAAACTAGGGCTTGCAACGGTTATTGCTATAATTTTTCATGAAATACCTCAGGAATTAGGAGATTTCGGTGTCCTTATATATGGGGGGATGAAAAAGGCACGTGCTTTATTTTTGAACTTTATATCATCAACAGCTGCAATTTTTGGAACTTTGCTTGGTTATTTTTTTTCTTCTCATACCGATGGTTTTACATCTTTACTTATGCCTTTTGCAGCAGGTGGATTTATATATATTGCATCATCTGATTTAATACCGGAATTGCATAAACAAATTGATACAAAAAAATCTTTAATTTCTATAGTTTTTTTCATAATAGGAATTTGTTTTATGTATATTTTAAAGATTACAGGGACAGAATAAATCAAAAAAATATTTACAACACAAAAATATTCAAATATAATTAACTGTTTTTTAATTTTTTGTAAAAAAGGAGTAGAAAGTTATGTATAAAGCAGGAATACTTGGAACCGGTTATTATTTGCCGGAAAAAGTTATTACAAATTTTGACCTTGAGAAAATAGTTGATACCACAGATGAGTGGATAAGGACAAGAACCGGCATAGAACAGAGACGTCAAGCTGCAAAAAATGAATACACATCTGATATGGGAGTAAAAGCATCTCAGATGGCAATAAAAAATGCAGGAATAAAAATAGAAGACATTGACCTTGTTATTACCGCAACCATAACAGGAGATTATCCTTGGCCTTCTACTTCTACAATTATTGCTAATAAACTAGGGCTAACTGATATACCTGCATTTGATATATCTGCTGCTTGTTCTGGTTTTATTTATGGTCTAAAACTTGCAGCATCACTTATAAAATCTGGAGATTACAGAAATATTTTACTGGTTGCTTCTGAAAAATTATCAGCAATAACCGACTGGACAGATAGAAATACTTGCGTTTTGCTGGGAGACGGGGCTGGTGCTGTAATAATAGGGCGTTCTGATAATGGTGAAATATTATCAACAGTCCTTCATTCAGATGGCTCAAAAATAGATCTTTTATTTCAACCTGGTGGTGGATGTGTGAATCCAGCATCAGAAGAAACAGTAAAAAACAGATTACACTATCTTAAAATGAACGGTGTGGAGATTTTTAAACTAGCTGTTGAGAAAATGCCAGAAGTTCTTGAAAAAGCATTGATGCAGGCAGATATAACACCAGATCAGGTGGATTTTGTCATATTTCATCAGGCAAATATAAGAATAATAAATTCTATAGCCAAAAGATTTAATTGGCCTGAAGAAAAAAATATAGTGAATATACAAAAATATGGTAATACTTCTGCAGCCACAATCCCCATAGCACTTGCCGAAGCAATAGAGCAGGGTAGGATAAAAAAAGGAAATATCATAGCACTTTCTGCATTTGGAGCGGGGCTTACTTGGGCCGGGGCAGTTTTGAGATTGTAATATATATCAAAAGTTATTGTTTTCTTAATATTTTTATAGTAAAATCCAAAAAGCTAAATATAAATATAAAAAGGATAAAACTATGTCTGTATTAATAGTTGGTTCAGTTGCATTTGATACCATAGAGACACCTTTTGAAAGAAGAGAAAGAGTGCTTGGTGG
>JAOAIN010000210.1 GCA_026414685.1 Candidatus Goldiibacteriota bacterium | reverse complement strand
TTCTTAATATTTTTATAGTAAAATCCAAAAAGCTAAATATAAATATAAAAAGGATAAAACTATGTCTGTATTAATAGTTGGTTCAGTTGCATTTGATACCATAGAGACACCTTTTGAAAGAAGAGAAAGAGTGCTTGGTGGCTCCTGTACATATTCTGCGATAGCTGCATCCTTATTTACTGATGTCAGCATTGTTGCTGTTGTTGGAGAAGATTTTAAAGAAGAACATTTTAAAATTTTAACAGATAAAAAAATTGATACCAGCGGTGTGAAGAGGGAAAAAGGAAAATCTTTTTTCTGGGAGGGTAGATATCATATGGATATGAATTTGAGAGATACAATAAAGACAGAGTTGAATGTGTTTGAAAACTTTGAGCCTGTTATTTCTGACGAGCATAGAGAAAAGGAGTTTTTATTCCTTGCAAATATTGATCCTGTACTACAGATGAAAGTTCTTGATTCAATGAAAAGATTAAAATTTTCTTTATGTGATACAATGAATTTATGGATTGAAATTAAGAAAAAAGAATTGATACAAGTTTTCAAGCGTGTTGATTGTGTTGTGCTGAATGATTTTGAAGTTAGACAATTTTCTGGTGTGCCCAATCTAATATTGGGAGCAAGGGAAATAAGAAAATTAGGCCCAAAATATGTTATAATAAAAAAAGGAGAACATGGGGCTACTTTAATAGGCCCTGAAGGGTTATATTTTTCAATTCCATCCTATCCTGTGGAAAATGTAATAGACCCCACAGGTGCAGGTGATTCATTTGCAGGCGCTTTTATTGGTTTTCTTGCAAAAGAAAAAAATATAGATGAAAGAAATTTAAAAAAAGCAATTGTTTATGGTAATGTAGTGGCATCATATACAGTTGAAGGCTTTGGTATAGATAGATTATATAATATAAATATGAATGATATAAATAATAGAATAAATTCTATAAAAAAATGTGTGGAATTTTGATTGATAAAATTATTTTATATTTAATAAATAAAATATTAAGGAGATTTAATATATGCTTGATAATGTTGAAAGTAATAGATTGAAAAACATAGCACCATATGTTTTAGGAGTTGTAAAAAAAGAACTAATTGCTTTAAGAAAACAAGGAAAAGATATTATAGATTTTGGTATGGGAAATCCTGATGGAGCAACGCCGCAACACATAGTTGATAAATTGATAGAAGCAGTAAAAAATCCAAAAAATCATAGATACTCAGCTTCACGTGGTATATATAAACTGAATCTTGCAATAACTGATTGGTATAAAAGACGTTTTGGAGTGGAACTTGATCCTGAGAAAGAAGCAATAACAACCATAGGAGCAAAGGAAGGTATATCGCATCTAATGTATGCCATAATAAATAGGGGTGATTCTGTTATTGTACCCACACCTTGTTATCCTATACATTCTATATCTGTAACTCTTGCCGGTGGAAATGTAATTTCTGTTCCTGTTATAAAGGGGAGGGATTTTTTTGAGGATATGGTAAAAACAGTTCAAAGTGTTTGGCCAAAACCGAGGATTCTTTTTATAAATTATCCACATAATCCGACAACAGAGGTTGTTGATTTGAAATTTTTTGAGAAGATTGTTGATTTTGCAAAAAAAAATGAGATGATAGTATTGCATGATAATGCCTATGCGGAGATATATTTTGATGATTATTTACCACCTTCTTTTTTGCAAGTACCTGGAGCAAAGGATATAGGTGCTGAGTTTTATACATTATCAAAAACATTCAATATGCCAGGCTGGCGTGTTGGATTTATGGTTGGCAACAGAGCACTTGTTCATGCTCTTGAAAGAATAAAAAGTTATCTTGATTATGGAATGTTCCAACCAATACAGATAGCTGCGATTCATGCTTTGAATTCACGAGATGATTGTGTTAAGGATATAAGGGAAACATACAGATCAAGACGCGATGTCCTGGTTGAAGGTCTTCAAAAACTTGGTTGGGAGGTTGAAAAACCAAAAGCAACAATGTTTGTCTGGGCAAAAATACCCGAGAAATTTAAAGATATGAATTCTGTGGATTTTTCAATGAAAATGATACGTGAAGCCGAAGTAGCAGTCTCACCTGGTTCAGGATTTGGAGAAGGTGGAGAAGGTTATATAAGATTTGCTTTGATTGAAAATGAACAGAGGATAAAGCAGGCATTAAGGAATATTAAAAAGTTAATGAATTTGTAAGGAGGTTTTAATGATTTCTGAGAGATTGAAAAAAGTAGCACCTTCCATAACGCTGGCAATTGATGCAAAGGCAAAACAGATGAAAAAGGACGGCATAGATCTTGTTGGTTTTGGAGCAGGAGAACCGGATTTCAATACACCGGAAAATATAAAAGAAGCAGGTATAAAAGCAATAAAGGATAATCAGACAAGATATACTCCTGCATCAGGCATGATTGAATTAAAAACAGCTGTTGTAGAAAAATTTAAAAAGGATAATAATCTTGATTACAAACCGTCGGATATAATCATATCATGTGGCGCAAAACATTCACTTTTTAATATATTCATGGCTGTATTGAATCCAGGTGATGAGGTTATTATTTTTTCTCCTTACTGGGTTTCTTATGAGGAACAGGTAAAAATAGCAGATGGTATTCCTGTTTTTGTAGAATTGGATGAGTCAAAAAATTTTGAAATTGATTTTGATTTGCTCAATAAGAAAATAACAAAAAAAACAAAAGTAATGATAATAAATTCTCCTTCAAATCCAACAGGTACTATTTTTTCTGAAAAGACATTACAGAAACTTGCTGAAATAGCGTTGAAAAATAATATACTTATTGTTTCCGATGAAATTTATGAAAAATTGATTTACAATGGTAAAAAACATATATCAATCGCATCCCTTTCTAAAGAAGTAAAAGCAAAAACAGTGGTTGTTAACGGTGTCTCAAAAACATACGCAATGACAGGATGGCGTATTGGTTATATTGCAGCGGATGATAAAGAGATTATTTCAGTAATAGATAATTTACAGTCCCATTCAACTTCAAATCCAACTACACTGGCGCAGATTGCTGCAATAGAGGCATTGAAAACTCCTGAATCAGTTATTCAGGCGATGGTTGATGAATTTGATAAGAGAAGAAAACATATTTTGAAAAGAGTCAGAGATATCAATGGTTTGACAGCAGTTGAGCCGGAAGGGGCTTTTTACATATTCCCAAATTTTAGTTATTTTATAGGCAAAACAATAAAAGGTAAAACTATAAATGGCTCTCTTGACCTTGCCGAGGTGCTTTTAAACGAAGCTAAAGTTGCAGTAGTCCCTGGAATTGCTTTTGGCACTGATAAACATTTCAGATTATCCTATGCAACATCAATGGCAAATATTGATAAAGGGTTGGATAGAATAGCTGAAATTTTAAGATAAATTATGATAAAAATAAAAAAAGAAAAAGAACAACCATATGAAGAAAAGGATCCAATCTGGTTTAAAGAAGTAACCTGTCAGGTCTGTGGAGCAAAACATAAAACACCTCGTGTTAAGCCATCTTTTTTAAAGGTTAAATCAGTTGACTCGGATTTTCATAAGACCTATGAATTTGTAAATCCCATATTATATGCTATTACTACCTGCAATGAATGTAATTATTCTGCCAGAAACGAAGATTATGATAAAGTAACTCTTGAATATCATAAAGAAATCATAGACCTAGGCTTATCTATAAAAAATGCAAGAAAGAATATTGTATTTAAAAATGATAGAAATCCATCATTAGATGAGGTTGTGAATAAACATCTTCTTGCAATATTTTTTTACAAAAATTTTAAACCGGAGAATCCAAATATAATTTCTGGACTTTATATGCATCTCGTGTGGCTTTATCGTGACGCTGGAATTGTAGAAAAAGAAAAAGAATATATGAAATATGCAATAGAATATTATATAAAGACATATGAAAGAGGCACACAAATTCCGGAAAAAATAGGTATACCTGGTATAATGTATCTCATTGGAGAATTAAACAGGCGACTCGGAAATTATACTGATGCGGTACACTGGTTTTCAAAAGTTATAAAAAGTGATATGATAGATAATTATCCGAATATAAAAAATTTAACCCATGAAGCCTGGGAAAAGATAAATGAAGAAAAGAAAAAAATGAAAGAATAAAAATACATATCATACAAGCAGGAGGCAAAAATGAAAATACTGATGGCCGCTGATACCTATAGACCCAGAGTGAATGGTGTAGTAACTTCCATTGATACATTTTCATATGAATACAGAAAACTCGGACATGAAGTTACAATTGTGGCTCCTGAGTATCCTGCCACACAGAAAGATGTAAAGGATGATCTAGATAAGGAGAATGAGAAATTTGTTATACGTCTTCCTTCCAGGTATGTTTTTTTTGATCCAGAAGATAGATGGGCAAGAACCCATACAGGTGAAGCAAGAAAAATAATAAAAGAAAAAATATTAACTCAGAAATTTGATATCATACATTCTCATGTTCCAGGTCCACTTGGTAATGCTGCTATTTCCTGGGCAAAATCAATGAATTGTCCTGTTGTAAATACTTATCATACACTTTTTGAACAGTATGTTCATTATATTAAAATAATTCCTAGAAAAATCGGTTCATGGCTTGCCAGGATAATAAGCAGGGATTTTTGTAACAAACATGATTTAATAATCTGCCCTTCTACACAGATGAAACAGACATTAATCTCCTATGGTGTTAGAAAAGATTTGCCAATAGAAGTCAATCCAACAGGTATAAAGATAGAAAAGTTTACAAATTGTAATGGTGATGCTTTTAGACAAAAATATGGTATATCAAAAGATACTATTTTATTACTATTCATGGGCCGTATTGGATTTGAAAAAAATATTCCTTTTTTATTTAAAATGCTAAAGCGTGTTTTAAAAGAAAAACCGAATACTAAATTAATAGTCGCAGGTAAGGGACCTGCTGAATCAGCGGTACAGCAGGCAGCAAAGGATGAAGGTGTGTTTGAAAATGTTATTTTTATGGGATATTTTGAACCACAGGATTGGGTTAACTGTTATGCTGCTGCTGATTTATTTACCTTTGCATCTGTTACAGAAACGCAGGGATTGGTTGTCACCGAAGCCATGGCTGCAAGAACCCCTGTTGTTGCAATTGCTGAGATGGGCGTTGCAGAAGTCATGGCAGCTGGTAAAGGTGGTATTGCAACAAGACATGATTTGAATGAATTCACTGATGCTGTTTTAAAAATGCTGAATGATAAAGAACTTTATCAGAAAAAAAAGGCAGAAACATATGATTATGCTAAAGAATGGTCATCAACTGCAATGGCAATAAAACAATTGAAAATATATGAAAAGGCAATTGAAATACACAAGCAAAAAATTAAAAAGTAAAATTTAATGAAAATGAAAAGGGAGTATATTATGATTAAAAGAATAATTATTTTCTTAATTTTAATTTGTATTATTATTTATAGTTGTAAGGATAACAAAAAATATAAGGTGACATTGATTGAAATCATGTCTTCATCATGTGAAGAGTGCATTACAAAATATAAACCAATGGTTGAGGAATTAAAAAAAGAATTTTCAAAAGAGCCAGTTAAATTTGTTGTATATGACACAAGCACGGATTATGGCGTGAAAATCGCAAATCAATACGGTATAACAAAATTGCCAACATTTATTTTTTTGGATGAAAGTGGTGTGGAATATTTCAGAATGAAAGATATAATAATAAAGGAAGCAATATCAGCTATAATTTCAACAAAATTAAAAGAATATAAAGATGGTAAAAAATGAGTAGAATAATAGTTAGAAATATCAATCCAAAACCACAGAAGAGAATAAAAAATATGGGTTTTACATCTTTAAAATTCAATAGGAAAAGTGCTTTTGGTATTTCAGGTAAAGGAGCTGTACCAAAAGGATATGCAAAAGGTAGTAGGATAAACAGAAATAATCAATGAACATTTAATATTGATATTTTAAAAAAATGTACAAGTAGTATTTGTGTATGTGAATGATGAATTTTATCTATAGAATTCCTCAAAAAATGCAATCAATCACATTTTTGAAAATATTTGAATTATAATCATAATTTATTATGGATAATATTAAAATAACGGTATTTTTTGCTTAATAAATTTTTATAAAAAATATTTCCATAATTCTTACCAGTCCTGGTTTATCAATTTTATAGAAATTTAAAGCATTATATAGTATAATAAAAATACTTTAATTATAATTGTGGAGGAATATATACTATGAGGATAATAATACTAGGATGTGGACGACTTGGTTCAATGATTGCCAGGAGAATGGCAAAAGATACAAAAAATCAAGTTATTGTTATTGATAAGGATAATAATGCGCTTTCAAAACTCGGCAATGATTTTCCAGGTAAAGTCATGCAGGCCGATGGTGTTAACATGGCCATTTATTCACAAATACTATCAGAAAAGGCGGATGTTTTTCTCGCTTTAACAAATATAGATAATACCAATATAATGGCTGCTGAAATTGCTAAACAGAAGTACAAAGTTGAAAAGGTAATAGCAAGAATTGATGACCCCATACGTGCTAAAGCATTTGAGGAACTTGGGATAGAGACATTCTGTCCCACAACATTATCAGAGAAAAAAATATTGAAAATGATGACGCCTGCAAAAGTAGAAGAAGACAGAGGTGAATAAAAATGACAGAGCAGAATATGGATAAAAAATTTGTAATAGTTGTTGGTGCTGGTAAAACAGGATATAATCTCACCAAGTTATTGATGGAAGAGGGGCATGAAGTATTACTTGTTGAAAAGAATAAAGCTCGGTATTTTGAGTTGAATAATGAACTCGGTGAGAATATTTTTTTAGGTGATGCATCAGAGTCAGAGGTTTTAAAAAATATAGGAACAAACAGAGCCAATGTGCTTGTAGCAGTTACTGGAGATGATGATACGAATCTTGTAATATGTCAGATGGCAAAAATAATGTATATGGTACCCAGGACCATAGCAAGGATTTCCAATCCAAAAAACGAAGATATATTTTCTTCTCTTGGAGTTGATAATGTTGTGAATACAACACAGATTGTAAATTCTCTTATAGAAAAAGAAGTTGATGCTGGTATGCTTGTGCCTGTCATGGAACTTAAAGGTGGCAAAGTTGAAATTGTTGAGACGGAAATTACTTCCAATTCACCAGTTGTAAATAAACAGATAAAAGATATAAAACTTCCTGAGGACTGTCTTATCGTATCAATAGTGAGGGGAGATGATGTAATTTTTCCACATGGCAATACCACACTTCAAAAAGATGACACTGTGATGGCGCTTGTTTCAAAAGACAAAAAAGCAGAACTAAGAAAAATTTTATGAGAATTGAAGATTATACTGAAAACAAAATAAAAAAGATATTTATTATATTTTCAATCATTGCTTCTACTCTTTTTTTTACTGTGATGTTTATTTATACCGGCTTTAAACTTTCAGCTCCTTTGGATGATGCTTTTATTTATTTTCAGTATGCAAAAAATCTTTCAAAGGGTTATTTTTTTGAATATGTCCATGGTGATGGTTATTCATCTGGAGCTACGAGTTTTTTATATGTTCTTTTACTAACACCTTTTGCGTTTATTTTACGCGGTTCTACTCTGATTATATTAATCACATATCTTTTAGGCGGATTATGTTTGTTTTTAAGTGGATATTTTATATATAAAATACTTAAAAAATTAAATGTGGGCAGTTTGTTTCCAATTTTTGGTGGTGTTTTTTTTATTACAAATGGTAATATCCTGTGGGGTTATTTTTCCGGAATGGAAATACCATTGTTTACTACTTTGATAATAATAAATCTTTATTATATTTTAAATGAAAAAATAAAAGAACAACTAATATTTCTTTCTCTTCTTTCTATTGCCCGTCCAGAAGGTTTTTTTTTAGTTGCTTTTTATTTGATTATAAAATTTTTAAATTTGTTTTTATATAAAAATAAAAAACTAAGAAACTTTAATGATTTATATATTTTTTTTCTACCATTAATTCCTGGGATTATTTATTTCATTATCAATAAGATTTTTACAGACGATTTTATGCCAAATACCATGCGGGCTAAATCGGATTTTGCAATGTATTATCCTGTGTGGCCGGAAATTTTTAGAAATGGTATACAAAAATATTTTAATTTTTTATTAAATGTTTATAATGGTGAACATGAGCATTGGTTTTTACATTATTCATTTTTTGTTTTTTTATTTGCGATTTTATCCGGTATTGGTGGAGAAATAATATCTAAGAAATTTAAATTTTTCTCAGTTGCTTTTATCTGGTTTTTTGCAGGCACACTTTCAACTGTTTTTTCAAGTTTTTTTACCGTCCATAATTATAGATACGCCATGCCTTTTATGATAATATTTGTTGTAGTTTTTGTTTATGGATTGTTTTATTTATTGGAAGGGTTAAATTATAATTTCAAAACTAAAAAAAATACTTTTTATTTTTCAGTTATTTTTTTACTTTTACTATTTAATTTTTTTACAATCATTGCAAATATCATAAATTTTGGTAGAGATTGCAGAGATATTTATAATCAATCTATTTCTGCAGGTTTATGGATTAAAAAAAATCTACCCAAAGATGCAAGAGTTGCAATAAATGATATCGGTGCAATAACATTTTTTTCCGATGCTAAAATTTATGATCTTGTTGGTCTTGTTACAAACAAACAAGCAGAAGTATTCAGAAGTGGTATTGCTAGTGTTTATGAAAAAATAGAAAAGGTTAAACCGGATTATTTCATGATTCATCTGGGATGGTTTAATTATGAGAAGTATTCTTTTTTTGGATTGTCCGATAAGAGGTTAGTAACTTTTAATTTGGATCTTGAACCTCCATATTATGTTGTTGGTTCACCTGAGGTCTGTGTGAAATTAAAAACCGAACTTTTAGACAGTGGTGATACAATAAAAAATAATACCCTTATTAATGATTTCAATATTGTTGATAAAATTGATATATGTGATTTAACATCTGAGCAAAAACATAAATATAAAATTTGGACTTATTTTCCACCTGATATGCCTGATAATTTATTGGAAGAGGGAAAAGATAAATATACAGATATAACTCTTATTGATGGTGGCCGAGAAGTAATAGGCGGAGAAACATTTTATGTGTATAATCTGAAGCCTGGAAATGATTTAAAGATAATAAGAAGAACTTTCAATCCTGAAAAACATAAACTAAAAGTTATTATAAATTCAAAAGATGCTGGAATGTGGGAGCAGGAAAAAGATTATGGATTTATTGAGGTTGCTTATACAATTCCAGCTCATTTGATTGAATCAACTATGGTAAGAATTGATTTAAGAGAAATAAATAAAAGAAAATATAATTCTTTTTATTACTGGTTTTTACAGAGGAGGTAATAGAAAATGAAATCCAAAATAAAACTATTAAGCGATGTGCCTATTAATATTATTATAATACCTGTTCTTTTTGTTTTCATGTTTCAAGCATTAATATCAATGTTTTATAAAAATAATAATTTAACATTTTATTCAATACATTCATTTCATTCACTTGCCAAGGCAGATGTAATGGCTGCTTCTAATTGGTCAAATTTAGGTGGTAATATTCCAGGACTTAAAGAAATAAATGGTTTTATGTATCCTTTATTTGTTTCTTTACTTATAAAGATTGTTGGTAAATACAATATAATACCAGTTTTATATGTTATTTCATTTTTTATTTTTCTTTTAATTTCAATTGTTTTTTATAAAATTGCATCCTATTATTTTGAAAACAGATATAATATCTGGGCAACTTTGATTTTTATTATTTCCGCACCTATTATGCTTTCTAGCTTTTCTGGTGGAGACATAGTTCTTATAAATTTGTTATTTATTTTAGATGTTTATTTTATATATTTTTATGTTCCTTTAAAGGATTATAAATTCGCAATTTTATTTTCTTTTTTACTTTTGCAAACAAATTACACAGGCGTTATTTATGGTTTGACTTCTCTTTTTTATATTATTTTATCAATGAATGAGAAACGATTGCGAGAAGATTACAATAAAAAAATTTTAATGCTTTTTTTGTTTTTTATTTTATTCTGTGTGATATTTTCTGGTTATGTTTTCATAGAAGAACTTTCACCAGATTTTTTTGAAAAAAATGTATTTTTCAGTAATAAAACATTTTTTGTTAATACTTTTTTTAAAGATGGTTTTTTATGGTCAAAACTTATACCACCATTTTTTTCCATTTTATTTTTTATTTCTTTATATATGCGTTATATTGATGAAATAAAAGAAAGAAAGATATCATTCATAACTTTTGTATTATTAGTTTCAATAGCTGCTTTTTTTATGGAATTATTTGCTGTTTTCTCTGAAAAGACAGATACATTATTTATAATTACTCCGTTTTTTTTCCTGTTAATTCTTTCAGGTTTAGATGGAATGTTTTATGTTGTGGAAATTATAAATAAAAAAAATTCAATATTTTCAAAAGAAAATTTAATATTGGGCTTGATATTATTTTTTATATTATATAATATATTCTGGACATTTACTTTTGCAGTTGAAAAAAATAATGATATCAGATATTTACATAATAATATGTATGTGGAAAGATTTTTTGAAAAATGAGGTGATTTATGACAAGAAAAAAGATATCATTTATAAATAAATTAAATCTTTTTTATCCTGTTATTATATCTTTTATATTTATTTTTATTGGCCAATATTTAATGTATGATAATAAAAAGCTTATTATAGGGTTACTTTTCTGGGCTTTGGGTGCAATATTTTTAATATTTTCTTTTTTTATAGAAAAAAAAGAGATAATCAAAGAAGAAAAGATAGATAAAAGAATAGAATTTTTTATCTTATTTTTAATCATTTTAATTGGAATATTTTTTAGAACTTATATGATAAAAGATATTCCTGCTGGTTGTTACAGGGATGAAGGACAGAATGGTAATGAAGCAATAAATATTATGAATGGTGTGGTTCTTGATGGCACGAGCTTACCGGTATATATTGAGCGATGGACTCAAAATGCAGCGATGTATATGTATTTTGTTGCTGCTTCGTTTAAATTTTTTGGAATAGGGGTTTTACAGATACGACTTGTTTCTATAATTTTTGGTATTTTATGTATACCTGCATTTTATTTTTTATTACGTTATTTATATGGTGTAAGGCTCGCTCTGATAGGTGCTTTTCTTATTGCAACGTTAAGGTGGCATGTTAATTTTTCAAGAATTGGCTTTTTAGGAATTTTAACTGTATTTTTTGTTATTCTTTGTATTTATTTTGCTTGGAAAGTCTATAAAGAACGTAAAATTTTTGATTTTATAATGCTCGGCATTGTAACAGCATTATCATTATATACTTATCTTGCATCACGACTAATACCAGTTGCTATTTTTATTTTTGGATTATACATTTTGTTTAAAGATTTTAAATTTTACAAAAATAACTGGAAAAAGATTTTAATTGGCCTTGCTGCATTTTTTATTGTTGGTTTACCTCTTTTTGAATATGCAGTAAAACATCCACAGTATTTCACTAGTAGACAATCAGCTGTATCTATATTCAACCTTGAGATGTTACGTGAAATAGGTGGCAGATATGTTGAAAAAGATGGTCAACCTAAACACTGGACCAAATTATATATTGAAAATGTATGGCGAACTCTTATGATGTTTAACTGGAGTGGTGATGGCAATCCAAGACATAATTATGCTTTAAAACCCATGCTTGATTTTATTACAGGAATATTTTTTGTTGCTGGATTTATGGTTATTTTGTTTAAAATATTTAATCCGTTAAATTTTTTGTTATTTTCATTTTTCATTTCAATGATTCAGGCAGGTTTATTATCAACGGAATCACCACAGGCATATAGGACCATTGGATTGATTCCAGTGGTTCTTGCCATTTCAATGATTGGTTTTAAAGTTTTATATCATGCCATGGAAGATCTATTACGTAAGAATAATAATAAGGTTTTTACATTTATTGTATTATTTTTACTTTTGATTTCAGGATATGAAAATTATGAAAAATATTTCACTGGTTTTGCAAATAACCCTGGAAGCTGGGCTGAATTCTCATCAGATGAATACAGTATGGGAAGATATGTGCATTCTCTTGGAGACAGTTACATAGCGATAATTGATCCGGCATGGATGAATAGTTATACATATAAATTCGCCACATATCCTTATAAAAATTCTGTTGAATTTTCACCATCTGAGTGGATACCGATAAAAGCAAAGGTTGAGAAAAATTTTGTTTATATTTTGGATGATGAATATTTACCACTTGTTCCTGTTTTGAAATCAATGTATCCCAATGGTAAATACTCAGATTTCAGACATAAATTTCATAAGGAAAAAATTCTTTATTTTACATATGAGGTTCCATATGAAGATGTAAAGAAACAGCAAGATAAGCCGGTTAAAAATGGTTTAAAAGGGCATTATTATTATGGAATAGAATGGAAGGACCCGCCGGTATTTGTGCGCCTTGACCCTTTTATTCTTTTTAACTGGACAGTTGACCCTGTTATGGGTAAATTTTCAGTAAAATGGACAGGGAAAATAAAAATAGATGTTCCTGGTGAATATACTTTTATAACAAAAACAAATGATTATTCAGATTTATTTATTAATGATAAACTCATAATAAAAAATAAAAGTCCTGGTAATACTCCTTTACATCCTATGTCTGCAAAAATTTATCTTACAAAAGGTTTACATAAAATTGTTTTGAGATATTACGAAAGTATACATTATTCAAAAATGCAATTTTGGTGGAGGAAACCAGGTGCAATGGAAGAAGAAGTTGTTCCAAGCGAGGTATTAATACCGGAATAAAAAATTATGAAAAAAATAAAGAAAAATAAAAAAAAACCAAGAGTTATAGTTGTCATGCCAGCATACAATGCTGAAAAAACACTTGAAAAGACTTATAAAGATTTACCAAAACACATAGTGGATAAAGTTATACTTGTTGATGATGGATCAAAAGATAGAACTGTTGAAATTGCAAAAAAACTCGGACTTAAATTTATTGTACATATGCAAAACAGGGGTTATGGTTCTAATCAAAAAACATGTTATATGGAAGCATTGAGTGATGGAGCAGATATTATAGTGATGTTACATCCAGATTATCAATATGATTCGCGTTTAGTTCCTGAAATGATTGCACCCATAATGGAAGGACATGCTGATTTTGTCCTTGGTTCTCGTATGTTGGGGCATGGAGCATTGAAAGGTGGAATGCCACTTTATAAATACATAGCCAATAAATTGCTTACCATGTTTGAAAATTTTATATTTGGTAAACATTATTCTGAACTGCATTCAGGATTTCGTGCTTATAGCAGAAAATGTCTTTTATCCATACCATTTACTTTAAATTCCGATGATTTTGTTTTTGATACCGAAATGATAGCTCAGGTTGAGATGCGTGGTTTTCCCACATCAGAAATACCTGTTCCTACGAGATATTTTAAAGAAGCATCATCAATTAATTTTTTTAGATCAGTAATATATGGACTGCAGACAGTAAAAGTCATGTTTGAATTTTTACTGCATAAATGGGGAATAAAAAAATATGATAAATTTTCAAAGACTTTATTTGATGTTTTAAGTCCCTATTATATAAAGAAAATAAAAAAATGGGATAAAAATAAATGATAAAAAGGAAGAGATTTTGGATAGGATTGATAGTTACACTGATATGTCTGTATTTTGTTTTTCGCGGCATTGATTTTAAAAAACTGTTTAACATTATTAAGTCAATTAATTTAAAAATTTTTTTTATAACACTTATTATATATATTTTTGGTTATTATATAAGATCAATAAGATGGCATTTTTTACTAAAACATATCAAAAATTTAAAACCGGAAGAACTTTTTCCTTATCTTGTTATGGGATTTATGTTTAATAATATTCTGCCAGCTAGGGCTGGTGAATTTATAAGAGCTTATATTACAGGAATTAAAAAAAATATTTCAAAATCTTCAACATTTGCAACAATAATTATAGAAAGGGTCTTTGATGGTTTGATAATGATTTTTTATTTTCTGATCGGTTATATGGCATTTCATTATGATTATAGGATTTTAGCTAAAGAACAACTATCTTTTAATATGTTTGGTATACAGCTTGGAATAAAAGATGCTGTAACATTATTTGCCATTGTGGGTAGTGTGATTTTTTTATTGATATTTATTATTTGTTTTTTTCTGATAAATAAAAAAGAAAAAACAGTAAATTTTTTTCATAAATTGATAAGTTTTTTTCCTAAGAGAGTAACAGATTTATTTAATAAACTTATAGATACATTCATAGAGGGATTTGGAGTATTGAGAAATATAAAAGATATGATAATAGTTTTCTTCTTTTCAGCATTTGCATGGACAATGGAGGTTTTTTCATATTATTTAATGTCCATTGCCATGAATATAAAAATGAGTTTTTTACTAGTTGCTTTGATAATGGCTGTTGCTAATTTTGCAATAATGGCACCTTCAACATCAGGTGGGGTGGGACCTTTTGAATTTTTTGGTGTTGGAATAATGCTTCTTTTTTCATATCCAAAAGAAGAAGCAACTGCATACATAGTTATTATTCATTCAATGATTTTACTACCCATAATTTTTCTTGGTATAATTTTTATTGTCACAGAGGGATTGGATTTTCAAAAATTAATAAAAGTAAAGGAGGAGGAAAAAAATGAGGTTTAGATTTATGTCTTTTCTACTAGTTTTTTCAATTATAATTTTTAGTTGTGAATCTTCCAAGATTTCCAGTAAAAAATCCCAGCCACAACCTGTTAAAAACAGTAAAGGAGGAATAGTGGAAAGTACAAAAGAAAAAATTGCAGTCATTGAAACAGAAAAAGGAACAATTAAATTCAAGTTTTTTGAGCAAGATGCACCTAATACAGTTGCTAATTTTATATCCCTTGCTGAAAAACATTTTTATGATGGATTAACCTTTCATAGATATGAGCCAGGTTTTGTGATACAGGGAGGATGCCCCTATGGTAATGGCACAGGTGGACCAGGATATACAATAAAAGCAGAATTTAATAATAGACCTCATCTAGAAGGAACTGTTGCAATGGCAAGGGCACAAGATCCTGATTCAGCTGGAAGCCAATTTTATATATGCCTTGCTCCAGCTCCTTTTCTTGACGGAAAATATACAGTTTTTGGTCAGGTCATAGAAGGTATGGATGTGGTTCATAAAATAAGAGCTGGCGATAAGATGAAAAAAGTGTATATTATTGAAAAATAATGCTTAAAAGTAGTTCTAATATAGTTATTAAATAGTTTTGACATAGTTTATAAATACTTTCTTACTATTTTTGAACTATTTATGAACTATGTATGAACTCATTAAGAACTTGTATAAAACACCGAGAAGATGATGAACAAAAAAAAAATATTAATTTACATTTTATTTTTTACATTTATTAAAAATATTTTGTATTCATATAACCCTGTTTTTTTAAGAATAGCTCCGTTTGCAAAACCTGTTGGAATGGCAGAGGCTTTTACATCTATTTCTGATGGGACTTATGGCTTATATTACAATCCAGCAGGAATGTCATCAATTTTAAGTCATGAAGTCCAAGGGGCATATTCATTTTGGATGGAAAAAATACATTGTGGTTATATAGGTGCTATTTTTACTGAACCGATTTTTGGTAAAATAAAAATTGGTGGTTCTTATTCCTTATTTGAGATAAACAGAAACTCGCCGCCTGTAGATTGGTCAATATATGATACCTCAATTCAAAAAATAATAAATAATAAATTTGCAATCGGGTTGGCAGTAGAAATGTTTGATATTGTTTCACTGGGTATGTGTTATAAATACAATTTATCTCTGCTCGGGGATGAATCATTTTTTAATTCAACAATAGATATGGGAATCATAGCTGAGTTTTTTATGACAGACCAGTTG
>JAOAIN010000239.1 GCA_026414685.1 Candidatus Goldiibacteriota bacterium | reverse complement strand
TGAATGCATTTTTTGAGGAATTCATTGAGGTAAATATGTGAAGCAAAAGTAGGTCAACCAATCAGTGAGACACGAAGGTAATACAAACCAAACGGTTTTTGCGAAGCCAAGTTTAAGTGTTTATACAAAAACCTTTTTGATACAAGCAAACAATTTATTACGAAAAAAATGCATCAACCACTTTTTATCTCCTTCATCCTTTTATTCTCTCCAAGAGTAGAAGAAAAAATAAAATTTCAAAGCACCACACAATTTTTACTTCCTAATAAAAAATATATTGACATCTTTATTTATTTTATTAATAATATGAAAAAATATAGAGGAGGTTTTTATGAGAAAATTTTTATTGTTTTTATTTTTTATTTTATTTTCTTATTCATTATGTTTTTCAGAAGAAAAAGACTTATATAAAAGTGAAGTGTTATCTAAAATTCCTTATAAATCTGTTTATTTTACACAAAAAAATGATTATTATTTATTTAATAAACAAATAATTGAAAATTATAAAATATGGAAAAAAAATGATAAGATAAGATCAGAAAAAATTGATGAAAATGGTAATATTAATACAATTACAATTGTAAACACAAAGGAAAAAAAAGCATATATTTATATGCCTGGAGAAAAAGAGGGTATGTATGTTGACATAAAAGAAAATGACGAAGTAATGCAATTCTTTTTTGGAAATTCTAATAGATTAGCTGCAAAAAAAGTTGGTGAAGATAAATATAATAATGAAAAATGTGAAATTTATGAATTTTTCTTTACTGTAAACTTTTGGGGGTATAATTCAAATTACAAGGTAACCGAATTTAGAAACAAAGATGGTTTTGTGTTAAAAACTATAACCGAAAATACAGATTCAAAAGAAGGAAATAAACCACAAATTATAGAAGTATTAAGTTATAAAAAAAATCCTTCAATAAATGATAAAATTTTTGAGATACCAACAGATATTGTTTTTAAAAATACAAGTAATTTACTTTCTATCTTTTCTAATAATAGAAAAACAGATAATGTAAATAATAATGATTTAAATAGCAATACATCCACAGTAAACGCAAACTCAGAAAATGAACAAAATAATACAGAAAGTAATATGGAAGAAAAAATAATAGAAGAAACAACCAAAAAAGCAGCTGAAACAATTTTTAATAATTTTTTTGGAAGATAGGTTTTTATTTTATCCTTTTACAACAGCAAGTGGTTTTAATTTTGCAACACGAGATGAAAGGCCTGCCTTTTCCACAACCTTTGTGATATCTTCTGCATCTTTATATGCAAATGGAGCCTCTTCTGCCAGCAATTTCTTACTATGCACCTTTACAATTATTCCTTGTCCAGTAAGTTCATCAAATATGTTTTTATTTTTACCTTGTTTTAATGCCTGACTGCGGGATAACATTCTGCCAGCACCATGAGCGCAGGAATAAAATGCTTCCTTTGAATTTTCTCTTGCTATCAAAATAAAAGATGCACGACCCATATCTCCTGGGACAAGCACTGGCTGACCAATATTTTTAAACATAGAAGAAAGTATAGGATGACCTTTGGGCAATGCACGTGTTGCACCTTTTCTGTGAACACACAATTTTTTAATCTTACCATCTATTTCATGTTCCTCCATCCTCGCTATGTTATGTGAAACATCATAAATAACGCTCATTCCAAGCTGTGCACCACTCTTTTTAAAAACTTTTTCAAATGATTTTATTATAAGTCCTGATATAACTTGTCTATTAGCCCATGCAAAATTTGCAGCTCCACTCATTGCATTGAAATATTTTTTTCCCTCTTCTGATTTAACAGGAACGCTTATAAGCTGCTGGTCTTTTAATTTTATATTATACTTAGGAGCAACATTTCTGAATAAATGCAAATAATCATCACATATCTGATATCCCAATCCACGCGAACCAGTATGAAACATAATTATTATCTGATTTTTAAAAATACCAAGTTTATCTGCAATATCAGGTAGATAAACATTTTCAACCTTTTGTATTTCAAGAAAATGATTACCAGCACCTAAAGTTCCTAGTTGGTCAAGTCCACGTTCTATTGCCTTATCACTTATATCATCTGTATCAGGATTAAAATCAAGATTACCCGCATCTTCTATTCTATCAAGGTCACTTATAGAACCAAAACCTCTTTCAATAGCCCAACTGGCACCTTTTTTAAGGACATCTATTAATTCTTTTTTCTTTAAAACAATTGCACCGCTGCTACCAACACCAGATGGTATGGAATTAAAAAGTGAATTTGCAAGTTCATCAATTTTATCTTTTATAGAGTCATAATCAAGATGTGTCCTAATCATTCTAACACCACAGTTAATATCATAACCAACTCCACCGGGTGAAATAATACCTTCATCATAATCAAATGCAGCAACTCCACCTATTGGAAAGCCATATCCCCAGTGAATGTCTGGCATTGCAATTGAGTATTTCTGTATCCCAGGAAGTGTTGCAACATTTTTAACCTGAGTAACCGGTTCATTACCAATATCATTTAACAATTTTTCACTACAATATATAATACCCGGAACATTCATATCCTCTGTCTTCTCTATCTCAAACTTATAATCTGTTATTTTTTTCATTTTTTACTCATTTTTTTATATTATAACATAAATTTAATCACAATTTATTGTTATATTCATTTATTATTATTTTTATTTTTTCATTTTCTTCCCATCCAAAATCATTATTCAAAGTTAAAAAATATAATTCATTTTGTTTAAGTGGCTCTGCTGCAATCTGAGCCCTTATATCTGGTTTTATCTGCAAAAAATCAACAGTTCCAGGTATTGGTGAATAATTTGCAAGTTTTATTTTTACTTTTTTATCCATTAAATAATTAACATCTTTTAATACTGAATCATATGTTTGTCCAGGTAAACCAGCAAGAATATAAACGCCAATATCTTTTCCTGTGTAACCTGCTTTTTTTAAATTTTCTATTGCTGTTTTAAAACTTTCATTTGTTACTTTACCACCAGTTTTTTTCTGCATTTCATAATCAGATGTTTCAAGTGAAATACGCAAATCAACAAAACCTGATTTTTTTAAAAGTCCTGCAAGTTCTTCATCTATATATGAAGCATGAAGGCCATTTGGAGTATGGAATCTAAATTTAAAATTAAGTTTAATTATTTCTTTTAAAATTGATTTTATATAAAAATTCTTATAAAGCAAAGCATCATCATAAAAAGCAATATCGGTTATTCCCATTTCATGATATTTTTTTAATTCCGCAAGAACATTTTCTCTATCTCTCTGATAATATCCATTATAAAAATCTTTTATAGCGCAATATGTACAGTTAAAAGGACATCCATAAGTCAAACGCATTACAACATATGGAATGTTTTTATAAAACGAATAATCAGGTATAATTTCATTTAAATTTTCATTACAATCAATTTCCTTTCCAGTACATTGCTTTATCAATCTAAAGAATGTTTTATCAATTGGTCCCTTCCACACAAAACTTATCTTTTTGTTTTTCTTGGCATGTTCTGTACATAATGTTGCATAAATACCACCTAAAATTATTTTAATCCTTTCAAATTTTTCTTTTAAAATATCAATTGCTAAAAAAACACCTTCATAATTATAAGTCATTGAAGATGTTATTATTATTATATCAGGTTTGTCTACTTTATTTAATTTATCTTTGAAAACATCAACTGGCATACCATATCTTTTATATTTTCTCGGAATTTTCATATAAATTTCTGGCTTTATAAGTTCCTCATAATAAAATTTTCCTTTTCCGAATTCTTCATCTTTTACCTTATAATTTTTCATCTCAGGTGCAAATCTATCCATACAGTCAATTAAATCTACAGAAAAACCATTATTTTTTAAAATAGTTGCAATTTTTAAAAGACCATAAGGTTTTATCCAAAAATCATGACATTTAAAATCATATATCCATGGATTAACAAGCAATGCATGCATATAAAGGCCTCTTTGATAATTGAAAAATTTTTATTGATATAATTATCTAAATAAACAGAATCTCTATCTCATCCCCGTCCTGAATTTCTGTTGTATAACCAGCTTTTTGACCGTTTAATTTTATTTCAAGCATTTTCCCTTTCATCTGTTCTCTGTTTATTGGGAAAACTTTGAAAATGGAAGAAAGCATTGGTTTGATTTCACTCATTTTCACTTCAATATTTGCACCATTTATTATGAATTCATCTTCACCCACTTTTCTGCCATTCATATATATATCCCTATTTGTATATTCTATTTCATATGGTTTTCCATTTATTTTCACTGTTATGGTAGTTTTCCTTATATTTTTTATAATATCCCTTATTCTATAATATGATGGCGCCTCTTTATATTCAATTCTGTCCATGTTTTTTACTTTACAATCAAGTGAAACATCAAAACCATTGACTTTTAGATTACAATTTCTCTGCTTAAGTGTTATAGGTTCATTGTTAACTGTAATTATTATATCGCGTTCTTCTATTTTTGTAATTGAAAAACCTGCTTTTAACAAAACATCCTTTAGTAACTCTGGTTTTTTAATCAATATATTTGCCCTATCATTTATTTTGTCTTTTATATCTGCAGGTTTTCCATCAACATAAATCTCTGGTAATATATTTTTTATGTCTCCGTTTATTGAAATAGTTAAAATATCATTTTGTGTTATTATTTGTTCCAGTGTTGCTGATGCATCTCGTCCATCTTTTGCATTTGTTATGAATATTTTATCCCCGTGCTTTACAGGTGAGTAAATATCTTTTTCATCATTGTTGATAAATATTTTTGCATGTTCTGCTTTTTCTCCTCTAATAATTTTTAATTCCCCATTTAATGTAAAAGTTAAAGCATTACCTGGTTTTCCGTATAATTTTCTCATGTCAATCCCGCGATTTGTAAGAACATCAATTACTTTTATCTCCTGTTCAAGATTTATAATATGCTCCTTTTCACCATTTAAATAAATATCAATAAAACCAAGACCGCGTTTATGAATTGCAGTTTCAAGAATACCAAGTGGAGTTATAGCTTCTGTGCCGTGTAATTCTTCTGGTAAATTTTCAAGATTTAAAATATTAAGCGGGGTTCTGCTGCCAACCCTATTACTTGGAAGTCCAAGATTATTAGCTACTTTTTCTTTTAATAAATTAAGCCCACTGCCACCACCAACCATCACAACAGCGGCAGGTTGTTTCTTATTTAACTGTAAAATTGTATCTGCTATTTCTTTTGCAATTTCGTTTACTTTATCTTCAATAGCAATTACAAAATCATTATAAGTTATAAAAATTTTATTATTAAATATATCTATTGACTCAAAAATTTTATCCTCTGATACTGTTCTTTTTATTTTTTCAGCAGTATTGAAATCAACTAAAAATTTTGAGCATATTTCTTCTGTTATTTCATCACCTGCTTTTGGTATCATTCCGTAAGAGATTATTTTACCCTTATCTGTTATTGCAATATCAGAAGTTCCTGCTCCAACATCTACAAGAGCCAGATTTAAAAGCCGCATATCATCCGGTATTGTTACAGAAAGTGCTGCAATAGGTTCTAAAGTTATACTTTCTATTTCAAGTTCACTGTTCTTTAAAACAGTAAGCATTGATTCAAAAACCATACGCGGTAAAAAAGTAGCAATTGTTTCAATCTTTAAATAATCATGAACAGGTTGATATAGTGGATTTTTTATCATATTACCATCTATGATATAAGAAACCGGTGAATAGCCAACACAGTAATATTCTTTTTTTTGTTTTTCAGTTAATTGCTCACAGGCTTTTCTCACACTATCTATTTCTATAAAAGAAATATCTTCCTTTGTTATTTCACCTTTCTTTTTAATCTCACTTGTTGCTGTCTGAATACATAGATCTCTTCCGGCAAGCGCGGTTGTTACTTTTGATAATTTTATTTTATTTCTTTCTTCAAGTTCACTTTTTATTGAACGAACAATTGCAGTTACTGCTTCTATATTATGTATCTGACCATCATACATGGCTCTTTTTTGATGTTCCCTCACAATTGCATCTATAATTTTTATTTTTTCACCCTGCAACTCGCCTAATATACCAGCTACTTTTCTTGTTCCTATATCAAGCGCAAAGGTGTACATCTATATACTCCTTTTTTTAATAATAAATATTAAAATCAAAAATTATAAATTTATTTGATCTTTATTGCATTCAAAATTACACCAACTGATGGAATATCTGGGATTAACAGAAGATATCCTTTTATGATTTTATCATTTGCCTCTGAAAATTCAGTCTCAATTGATAATATCTTTGACGATACTCCTTCAAAACCCTCTGATATAGCACTTAAAATTGCACCTGCAATATCAAAAACAAGATTAGGTACAGAAGGGAGTAGCATTAATCCTAAAAATTCATTCAGAGCATTCATATACGCACCTGATAATATATTTCCTGTTTCTTTTATTGCAGAGCTACCAATTTCAGATAAAACCTTTGATGTTCCTGGTTTTTTCTGAAGCAACATATCTGCAAGCGATAATGCACTTTCCCTAGTTAATAACAAAAGTATTTTGGCAGTTATATCACCGAGCACATTCATCACAATTCCTGCAACCAAAGATTGAGAATCGCCAATTAAATTAGGTATCTCTTCAAGACCAATTACCTTTACTTCTGGTACAGTAATCATTATTTTTTTCTTTATGAGTTGAGATAATGCAGTTGCGGCATGACCTGCACCTATATTACCTACTTCCCGTAACGCATCAATCTGTGCTTCTGTAAGCTGCAATTCTTTAATTTCTGCCATTTTTCTCTCCCGTATTAAATATTTGTGCTTGTAGTTAAACCTTCAAGTAATACCTGGATATCAAGGATTAAACTAATGCTTCCATCACCCAATATAGTCACTCCGGAAAAACCTTTTGCATATTTTGAAAATTCACCCAAACTTTTTATTGCAATTTCCTGCTGCCCTATAACCTCGTCTACTTCAATTGCTATTCGTTTATCTCTTGATTCAACAATAACAAGATTCATAATCTCTTTTTCTTCGGTTCTTTTTTTATGTAAGAGTTCACAGAGCGGCACAACTTGAATAACTTCACCTCTTAATATTATAACATCTTTTTTCTGTATTTTTTTAAGCTCAAAGCGTTTTAATTCTAATATTTCTGTGGTATGAATAACCGGAAGCGCAAATGTGGATCTTCCTACTTTTATAAGCAATGCCTGAACAATTGCAAGTGTCAGGGGTAATTTCATTATAAATTTAGCCCCTTCACCTTCATGGCTTTCAATTTTTAATAAGCCACCAAAACTTTCAACCTTTGTTTTTACAACATCAACACCCACACCGCGTCCTGAAATTTTATCAACCTTCTCAGCTGTTGAAAAACCAGGTATTGTTATTAAATTTATTATTTCTTCTGATGTCATATATTTTGCACGTTCTTCTGTTATTATATTTTTTTCTATTGCTTTTCTTTTAACCTTCTCAATGGATATTCCCCTACCATCATCTGAAACTTCAATTATCACTGAATTTCTTTCTCTTCTTGCTTCTATCTTTATAAGTCCTTTTTTTGGTTTACCTGAAATTTCACGCTGCTGTGGTGGTTCTATACCATGAGCCACAGCATTACGAACAAGATGTAATAATGGTTCATTTATTTCTTCCAACACAGTTCTATCTATTTCAATATCACCACCTATTATTTCACAATCAACCTGTTTACCATATTCAACAGCCATATCTCGAATAACACGTGGGTATTTTTCAAAAATGTGAGATACAGGAAGCATGCGGACATCTGTTACCTCTGTCTGCAACTGACTTATTATTCTATCAAATTCATCAACAGCATCTTTTAACATTTGAAATTTTTTTTCTCTTGTTATTTGATCAAGTCGTATTTTAGTAATCACAAGTTCGCCAACAAGATTCATTAAAGCATCTATTTTCTCAACATTTATTCTAACACTTTGAGATAAAGATAACTTTTTTTCCTTTATTTTTTCTTCTTGAATCAAAATTTCTTTTTTTTCTTCTTTTTCTTCAGCCATTTCAATTTTATTAACTTCTACCTTTTCTATCTCTGCTATTTTCATCACTGCCTTTTCTATTTCTGATGTATCAGCCTTTGACACAAAACCAAATTTGATAACTCTATCAAAATTACCCTCTTCAATATCTTTGGATGATGGTAAAGATGCCACTATTTCACCTTTTTCTGACAAATTTCTTGTTATCATAAAAGCCCGTACATTTTTAAATGTACATGAATGTGAAACAGTAATTTTTATTTCATATACAATAAACCCCCTAGCATATGCTTCTTTAATTATATTATCCGGAATTATAATCCTCTCTTCAGCTACCGGTGCGGATATTTTCACTTCTTCTTTTGTATCTCTTGTCCCTACAAAATTAAACAAATCTTTAATTTCTTTTAATATTTCTTTTGAATTGTTGGCAAAATCAATATTTTTTTCTCTTATATTTTCAATAAATTCTTGAATCACATCAATACTTTTAAATAAAATATTTATAATATCCTGGTTTATTTTAAGAGTGCCATTTCTGATATTATCAAGAACCTCTTCCAAATTATGAGTAAATTCAGCAAGTTTATCATATCCCATAGTTGCCGCCATACCTTTTATAGTATGTGCCACTCTAAAAAGTTCATTTATTGGAGTTAAATCTTCTGTATTTTTTTCAAAAAATAAAAGGGATATATTGAAATTTTTTATATTCTCTTCAGCCTCTTCAAGAAATACATCTTTGTAATTTTCAATACTCATTATTTCACCATCAATCTCTCAACTTCCGAATTAATTATATCAGGAATTTTATGAAGTGGAGCAATAATATCAACCACTCCTTTTTCAATGGCATTACGTGGCATCCCAAAAATCACACAAGATTCCTTGTCCTGAGCAATCACAATACCACCTTTTTCTTTTATCTTTTCAGCACCGCTTGCTCCATCTTTTCCCATGCCTGTGAGAATTACCGAAATTATTTCACCTTTAAAATTTTTTGCAGCTGATGTCATTGTCATATCAGCCGCAGGTCGGACACTGTGAATTGCTGGTTTTTGATTAAGTGATATATAAATTTTATCATCTATGTTTTCTATTTCCATATGAAAATTTCCAGGAGCTATATAAATTGTTTCCGCTTTAATCTCCTCTTTATCTTCTGCTTCCTTAACATTCAAAAGAGAAATTGAATTAAGACGTGATGCAAGAGTAGTTGTAAAACCGAATGACATGTGCTGAATAATTAAATAAGAAACAGGAAAATTTCTTTTTTCTAGCTTTGGCAATATTTCATATAAAGCCCTTGGACCCCCGGTTGAAGCAGCAATTATAACTAATACTTTAATTCTATCTATTTTTAAAATAGAAGGTTTTTTAATTGAAATTTCTTTTTTTGTTAAAAATTTCAGTTTGGATAAATCTATAGTTTTAGCAATCTTTATC
>JAOAIN010000234.1 GCA_026414685.1 Candidatus Goldiibacteriota bacterium | reverse complement strand
TTTTAAAAAATGTATACTAAATATATTTTTTAATATAAATAATGTTTTTTAAACATATTTTCGGAACATTTTTACCAAACATCATTATAAAACATCTATATTAAACATAAAATTTATGAAAGGGAGCATATGAAAAAATTAATTTGGATTTATCTATTTATTTTTTTTAAAATATCGTGTTTTAGTTTTTATGACTGGCTGACTATAAAAAATGAGAAATTTATTCTTTTTTACAAACAGGAATATGAAAAAAGGGCCATTCAAATACTTTCTGCTTTAAATTATTATAGTCATATTGCTGAAGAAATAGTAGAAAATAAAGCATCTTCACTTCCTATAGTTCTTGATGATTATGGAAAATATGTAAATGGTTTTGCTGATCCTGTTTATTACAATATCCATCTTTTAAACTATGATTCAGGAGATGCAGATTGGTTATCTCTTGTTTCAATCCATGAATACACTCATATTTTGCATTTGACAAGAGCAGAAGGATTTCCCAAAGTACTTACTATATTATGCGGAAATATTTTTTCACCGCAAATTTTTTCTCCATTATGGATATATGAGGCAATAACTGTCTATAATGAATCAAAAATTTCTCCTTTTATGGGTAGGTTAAATGATGGTGGTTTTGATGCATATATTGGAACATGTATTTACGAAGGTAAATTCCCTTCCATACTAAAGGCAACATACACCCCGCTGGAAGCACCTTTTGGAAATGGTCCATATCTTTTTGGCAGTGAATTTTTAAATTTTCTTGCAATAAAATATGGTGAAGATAAATTTAAAAAATTTTTTAATTCTTATAGTGGTTCTATTTTATCCTATCTATCTCCTTTATTTCCATGGCTTGGTATAGACCGAACATTTGATGAAGTCTTCGGAAAAACAACAGAAGATTTATGGAATGATTGGCATGTTTATGAAAAGGAAAGATTTAAAAATTATAAACAACCCGGGGAAAAAATTACGAACTACGGTGTATATGTTTCTTATCCATCTATTAGAATTAATAAGTTATTTTTTGTAAGGACTGTTTTAGACAAAAATGGAGCATTTTCAACAAAATCAAGGCAGGATGTTATTGAAATGGATTTAAATACTTATGAGCAGAAAATATATTTTTCAACTACTTCAAATATAAATCATCCACTACGATTTGATGGCGCAAATATGTATTATTCAATAGATGAAATAAAACCAGGTTATGCTAATAAGTCAAATAAAACATTTGGTGCTTATTCTATAATATATGAAAAGAATATGTTAACAGGCAATGAACGAGAAATCCTATCAGATGAAATAAGAACCTATTTTGTAAATAATGGTAAACTTTTTTATGCAAAAGATAAAAAATATTCTTTTGGCTCTGAAATTTTTGAATATGACATAGAAACAAAAGAGACAAAATTTATAATGGATACTGATTTTCATGTTATATTGTTTGATTCGGATGGTAATAATATTGTTTGCACTGGAAAAAACCATGGCGAAAATACTGATATTTATTTATTTGACATTAGAAAAAAATTTTTCAAACTTTTAATTGAAACTCCATATATTGAAGATAACAGTGTTATTTATGATAATAAAATATTCTTTCAGTCAAATTATGAGAAAATATATTCCATCTATTATTATGATTTAAAAACAGAAAAAATTTATAGATTAACTGATAACGGAGTTGCAGGCACCCCTGCTTATGATGCTAAAAATAATAATCTATATTTTGTAGGTTTACATGCTGATGGTTTTGATATTTACAAAATAAAACCGAAGCCAAAAGAATCTAATTTTAAAAAAATCAATAGTTATAAAATAGAATATCCTTTACTTAATAAAGATGAGATTATAAAAGGAAGTTATCTGGATAATTTATTGACTTTATGGCCACGCATAAGAATCCCCTTGTTTTTGTATGATTCAGCAAGATTTTATGGTGGATTGTATTTAAGCGGTGCTGATGCAATAGGTGATTTCAACTGGACGGGACAGATTATTTATGATTTTAAAAATTATATAACATATCAGGATTTTTTATTTAATACATTTATCTTTGCACCTTTTGATATGAATTTTTCTTATTCTAACAATAATGATAAAAGAGATGACAGAATTAAAATAGGAACTGATTATTTATTATATGCAAGTTATAAACCAGGAATTTCAAAAATATCTGTTAGTATTAATTATCTAATATTCAATAATCTTTTAAATAATAGAATTTCCCAAGGAATAAATATCGGATTTAATTATCCTTATTTTAATTTTGGTTTGTCAGCTTCAGCAGTATTTGAAAATAGGATTTTAACCACAGACGAAAAATCAAAAGAAGGATATTATGGGAAATTTATTTCATTCTTTTATCCACCTGAAACAAAATTTTCTTTACTTCTTGATGGTTTTTATGGATTAAATGAAAATGTTGATAATTCAATTAATATAAGGGGTTATAAGGATGCAATACACAGTGACAAAGCAATTTCAAGTAGTTTTGAAATATCAAGAAACTTATTTAAAATCAGGCAGGGATTATGGAATCCTACTAATATTTATTTTGAAGATTTATCAACACTATTATTTTTTGATAGTTGCATAACCGAATATTCTTTATCATACTCTTATGGTATGGAACTACATCTTGAAACTAAATTTGCATTCTTTGCAACAGCTGATATAGGTTTTAGAATTTCAATAAATAAAAATAATGAATTTGATTATGGTTTTATGATAAAAATACCTTATTTGAATTTTTAATTACCTTGTGTTTATTCTATCAAACACCTACTATATATTGTGTTATCTTAACATAAAATTAAAAAAACATTAAAAAAATATTGACAAATGATAAATATTATGTTAAATTTATTATAACTTATATCTTTTAAAGTTCCTTTACAATAATTAAAGTGGTATATTTGTAATATATGTATAAAAAATACACCAAAGAAAGGGGGTGTATAAAAAGGAAAAATTTTTGAAATTTTTATTTTTAAATCTTGTAAGGAGGTCAAAACTTTATGAAAAAAGTTTTTGCGTTTTTGTTAGTTGTAATGTTTATGGTCGGTAGTTTATTACATGCATCTTACACAGAAAATAATTCCACGCTTCTTAGTCCTATTTTACTTGAAAATGATATTATCACACAAACTTATCCACAAAAATTAGTTAATTTTACTAACTTAGCAGTTTATGAAAGAACAGCAACAAGTTCATGGGGTTATTTAAATCTTGATATTGGTGCTGGAATTCTTGGAATTAGCGGTGGTCCTGTACCAAATATTTCAAATTTAACTGTAACAAACTTTGGTCAAACATTGCCATCTAATATTATAGGAGTAATGTATTCAACAAAACTTGATAGTTTAGATATCGGGGCAAATGTTGTTTATGGAATGGATAAAGATTACGAAGTAGAAAAGAAAGATGGCGGAACAGATGATAAAGATGTTTTAACAGATTTAATGGAATCTTATGCTAAAATTGTTCTCGGTGCTTCTTTAAAAGGTGATTTAGCTCTTGATCTCGGTTTATCTGTTGCATTACCTGGCTATTCTTCAAATCCAAAAAATTATAATGCAGCAGGAAATTTAACAGATGATAATTATACTAAATTAGGTGGATTATTACTTGGTGTAAATGTTGGAACAAAACTTTCAGAAATAATTTTAGATTTAGGTATTGAATTTGGCAGTTTAAAAGCAGAACGTCAAACATGGACAGATGTTGATGGAAATGGTACCCCAGAAGTAAATATATTACAAACCAGCGAAGATTCAAATATTGCTTTAAATTTATTAGCTGGCAAAAAAACAAAAGTAACTGAAACATTTGAAGTAATAATTGGCTCAGGTTTATCTGTAAATCTTGCTTCTCCAACAAAAGATGTCACAGAAAATAAGATTTCAGGCACAAAAACATATAATACAAATAGAGATTCTTCAACAACAATTACAATACCTTTAAATCTTGCTGTATTATGCAAAATAAATGAAACATGGTCATGGATGGCAGGATTATCAAAAAATTTCTTAATTATGACAAATACAAATTACAAAACTGTAAGTGCAACTGATGAAACAGTAACAGATGAAAGCAATAGGTCACAATTTGATATTGATGAAACATTATCAACTGCTATGGGTATTACAGGAACATTTGGAGACGTAAAAATACAGGGCACAATTAACTCATCAATATTAACTAATGGCCCATATTTTATTTCAGGGGCTATAACACCTAATTTAATTTCAATGCTTGCACTTGTTTACGACTGGAAATAAGGTTTAGTAAAATAAAAACCCCGGGTGGAAAACCATCCGGGGTTTTTTTATTTTCAATTTCTATGTCATTTCAAACCTTTTTTATGATTTCAAAAATATAAAAATAAGTAAATGAAAAATAAAGTAAAAATTTATAAAAAATATTTTGTCTATATAAATCATAATAGCATTAAATTTTTTAAATTATCTTTAAATGCACACTCTTTTTTTAATTTATTATACATAATTTTACTATTTTTACTCTTTCATTATATGTTTATTTTCTTTAATATAAAATAATTTAAAAGATTTAAAAAAAATTTTATTTATTGTATAATAAAAATAAAAGAGTAAATACAGGAGAAAAGATGAATGAAAACTTAATAAACATTTTGAAGGAAATTGCATTATTTATTAAAAAGGACTTTGGTGCACAAAAGGTTATACTTTTTGGCTCATATGCAAAAGGAAATATAACACCGGATAGCGACATAGATCTTTTTATAATAATGGATACCAAAAGAAAATTTCCTGAAGAAGGAGCCAAACTAAAAATTGCAATAAGAGAAAAATTTAATTTCTACAAACCAATGGATATCTTAGTTAGAAATCAAAAATTTATAGATGAAAGAATCAAAGAAAATGATTTTTTTATCAAAGACATTATTAATAAAGGCAAAGAATTATGAAAAAAATAACGCAAGAATGGATAAATAAAGCTGAAAATGATTTTAAAGTATGTTTGAAAGAATTAAAAAGTGATGAACCAATCTGGGATGCAATTTGCTTTCATAGCCAACAATGTGTGGAAAAATATTTAAAAGCAATTTTACAGGAAAATAATATATATTTTGAAAAAACTCATGATTTAGGAACCCTTGCTCAAAAATGTAAAAATCATATTAAAATATCTAATGATACCTTAAATAAATTAGAATTCCTTTCTGAATATGCGGTTGAAATCAGATATCCAGGAATAGAAAGCAGTAATGAAGAAGCAGAAAAATCTTTTGAGATATGTAATGAATTGAGAAAAATTATAAGAAATTATTTTAAATTAGAAACAAACGAAAAATAAAAAAATTATTAATTCAATTTTAAATAGCTCATCCATCAAAAATGCTTGGACTTAGCCCTTATATCTCTTAATATTATTATTGCTGATATTATCATAGTTTAATTATAGTAAATAATACTGTTTTAATAATTATGATCAACAGGGGTTAGGATTAGATAATTATTGCTACATAACTTTCTGGACCAAATGTCTTGTATATTATTAACTAAATTTTTTATTGTAAATAGATTGACTTTTCTATACCTGTATAATATTTATCTTTTTAAAATTTACTATTTTTATTTTCAAAAAATCCTTGACATGAATAAAGTAAACCATTATCATACAAAAAATTTTTGAACATTAGAAAATTGAAAATAGATTATTATATAGAGGGGTTGTTTATGGAAGAAAGACATGCTTTGATTGCTCTTAATATGATAGATGGACTTGGTAGTGTAAAAATAAATCGTCTTATTGGTAGATTTAAAAAGGCAGTAGATATATTTAAAGCTGATTTTAATGAGTTAAGCGACATAGATGGTATTGGTGATACAATTGCAACTTATATAAAAAAATTTGATTTTCAAAAAGTTATAAACGAAATAAAAGAGTGCAAAGAAAAAAATATTGAAATAATAACAATCTATGATGAAAAATATCCCGCCCTTCTAAAAGAAATCTATGATCCACCCCCTGTTTTATATAAATATGGTAAAGATATACCTTGCAAAAAATATTATCTAGGTATAGTTGGAACAAGAACACCAAGTGACTATTCAGAACTGGTTATAAAAAAACTTATAAAAGAAATGGCTGAAAATGCAGAACTATTCTGCATAGTAAGTGGTATGGCACGCGGAGTGGATGTAATAGCACATTATGAGTCAATAAAAGCAGGTATTTTCAATATTGCAGTTTTAGGATTTGGTTTTAATATTTTATATCCATTTGAAAATCATTACATAGCAAAAGAAATTATAAAAAATGGATGCATACTTTCTGAATTTCCACTTGCAATGATTGGACTAAAACAAAACTTTCCCAGAAGAAATAGAATCATATCTGGACTGTCAAATGGTGTATTAATAGTTGAAGCAGGTGAAAAAAGCGGAGCTTTAATTACTGCAGATTGTGCATTAGAACAGGGTAGGGATGTTTTTGCAATCCCTGGAAATATTTTTTCTGATAAATCAGTTGGCACTAATAATCTGATAAAACAAGGAGCAAAGTTAGTTACATCAATAAATGATATTTTGGAAGAATATGATAATAAAGATAAAATAAAATTAAAACATACTGAACAAGAAATTCTAAATGGTATTTTTTCAGAAGAAGAAACCAAAATTTTAAATATTTTATCAAAGTTTGAAAAAAAACATATTGACAATATTTTAATTGAAAGTAATATAAATATCAATAAATTGTTAGAAATTTTGTTTAAACTTGAATTGAAAGGCATAATAAAACAACATGTTGGAAAATTTTTTACTAAAGTAATTTAACATGCAGGAGAAAAAGTGGTAACAACAAAAAAACAGAGTGAAAAAAAATTAATACTGGTAGAATCTCCTACTAAAGTAAAAACAATAAAAAAATTTGTTGATAATAAATATGAAGTACTTGCAACAAAGGGCCATATAATTGACCTACCAAAATCAAAACTTGGTGTTGATATTGAAAATAATTTTGAGCCCACCTATATAGTCCTACGGGATAAAATGAAAACTCTATCAGAATTAAAAAAAGCAATTAAAAAAGTTGATGAAGTTTATCTTGCTACCGATCCAGATAGAGAGGGTGAGGCAATATGCTGGCATATCAAAAAAGAAATTGAAAAAACAAAAAATATAGGACAAAAAAAGTTTTATAGGGTTTTATTCAACGAAATAACAAAACAAGCAGTATTAAATGGACTTTCTAATCCAGGTCAGATAAATTTAAATCTTGTAAATGCCCAACAAGCAAGAAGAATATTAGATAGATTGGTAGGTTATAAGATAAGTCCACTTTTATGGAAAGCAATAAGAAAAGGCTTATCCGCAGGTCGTGTCCAATCAGTGGCACTCAAATTAATAGTAGAACGCCAAAGAGAAATAGATAATTTTAAACCCGTTGAATACTGGAATATTTTTGCTATACTGCAAACACTAAAACAGGAAAAATTAAAAGTAAAACTTATAGAAAAAGATGGAAAAAAACTTGAAATAAAAAACAAACAAGAATCAGAAGAAATCGTAAATGATTTAAAAAACCAAAACTATATAGTTTCTGATGTAATAAAAAAAGAAAGAAAAAGAAAACCCCTGCCCCCTTTTATAACATCCACTTTACAACAGGATGCAGCCAGAAAATTATATTTCAATGCTTTAAAAACTATGAAAATAGCTCAAGAGTTATATGAAGGCGTTGAAATAAAAGGAGAAGGACAAGTTGGTCTAATAACCTATATGAGAACAGATTCTATGCGCGTATCAGTAGAAGCACAAGCAGAAGCGCTGAATTTCATAAAAAAAGAATATGGTGAAAATTATGTGCCACAACAGCCAAATTTTTATAAATCAAAAAAATCATCCCAGGATGCACATGAAGCAATAAGACCCACATCTATCTGGCGAACACCTGAAAAATTAAAAGATAGTTTGGATAGTGACCAGTATAAATTATATTCTTTGATATGGAAAAGATTTGTGGCATCCCAGATGACTAATGCTATCTTTGATGATACAAAAATAAAAGTTTCTGCTGGTCCTTACCTATTAACTGCAACAGGTTCTGTTTTAAAATTTGATGGATTTTTGCGCGTGTATGAAATTCCACAGGAAATAAATAGAATAGAAGATATAGATAAAGGAAACGGCGAAGAAAAAGAAGAAACAGCAGAAAATCAACAACTACCAGATGTAACACAAGGTGAAAATTTAAATTTACTTGATATAATAAGTGAGCAAAAATTTACTCAACCACCACCACTTTATAATGATGCAACGCTTGTAAAAGCTTTAGAAGAAAAGGATATAGGTAGACCTTCCACTTATGCACCAATAATTGCAACACTTTTAGAAAGAAAATATGTAACAAGAGAAAAAAAGGGGTTTATTCCAACAGAACTTGGTATAGTAGTAAATGATATCTTAGTAAAATCATTTCCAGATTTAATAAACGAAGAATACACTGCAAAGATGGAAGATTCCCTTGATAATATTGAAGATGGGAAAATAGAGTGGAGAAATTTTCTAAAAGAGTTTTATCAATCATTTGAACCAATGCTTAAAAATGCAGAATCACATATGAATGATTTAAAAAATAATATTCAAGAAGATACAGGTCAAATTTGTGATAAATGCGGTGGAAAAATGATAATAAAGTGGGGCAGATTCGGTAAATTTTTATCCTGCGAAAAATATCCTGAATGCAAAAATGCAAAACCTTTAAATGGCGGGCCTGTATTTGATGAAAAAATAGGAGAAAAATGTCCTGATTGCGGGAGCGAACTAATAAAAAAAATGGGGCCTTATGGTGCTTTTATTGCCTGTGAAAAATATCCACAGTGTAAATATACAAAACAAATACTCATAGAAACAGGAGTTTTATGTCCTGAGTGTGGCACAGGCAAAATTGTAGAAAGAACATTTAAAAGATACAGAAAATTTTATGGTTGTTCTAATTATCCACAATGTAAATTTATGACATGGGATAAACCATTAAATCAAAAATGTCCAAAATGTGATGCTAATTTTTTATTAGAAAAAATAACAAAAAATAAAATAACCATTTACTGCAAAAAATGTGAATATAAAGAAACAAAAGAAATCAATAATGAGTGAAATAAAAGAAATCCAAGATTATAAAAGATATCTTTCTTATGAGAAAAATTATTCTTTTCATACTGTTAAAAATTATATCAAAGACATAGAACAATTTATAAATTTTAATAATAAAAATATAAACATAACTGAAAATGAAATAAAAAAATACCTTGAATTTCTCGGGAGAAAAAAATATAGTAGAAATTCAATTACAAGAAAAATAATATCATTAAGAAACTTTTATAAATTTTTAGTAAAAATAAAAAAAATAGATAAAAATCCATTTTCATATATTTTAACTCCAAAAACAGAAAAACGATTACCAAACGTGCTTACTGAAAAAGAAATAGAAAATTTAATGTCTGCTGCAAATGGTAAGGATTTTATATCTTTACGTGATAGAACAATTCTTGAACTCATCTATTCAACAGGTATTAGGGTAAGCGAACTTGTAAATCTTGATATTAAAGATATTGATTTTATCAATGAAGAAATAAAAGTTTTAGGCAAAGGTGGAAAAGAACGGATTGTTCCAGCAGGTTCTGTTGCATTAAATATATTACATTGCTATATAAAAGAATTGAAAAAAATTGACTCATCTGGAATTTTATTTATAAATAAGAATAAAAAGCGATTAACTCCAAGATTTATTGAACTCATGATAAAAAAGTATGCAAAAATGGCTGGTATAGAAAAAAAAGTAACACCGCATACACTTCGTCATTCTTTTGCAACGCATTTATTAGACAGGGGGGCTGATCTGCGCTCTGTGCAGGAACTTTTAGGTCATAGCAATCTTTCAACAACACAGATTTATACGCACTTATCAATACAGAAATTAAAAAAAGAATATGATAAAGCTCATCCAAGAGCTAAAAAATAAAATACGTTTAGAAAAAGTTATAAAAAAGTTCTTACATAGTTCACAGTGTTTTTTATTATTTTTGAACTATTTTATAACTAATTTCTTACTATTTCTGAACTACTTGAGGTTAATATGCACATAATCATTGATGGTTATAACCTTATGCATTGCATGAAATTAAAAGGTGAAAGTTTTAAACAACAAAGAGAATATTTGATTTATTTATTACAGCAATTTCTTGCAATTAATGAAGGTAATATTACCGTTGTGTTTGATGGACATAAAAATATTTCAGAACATAAATCAATTGAAAAACATGGAAAAGTAAAAGTTATTTATTCTGCTAAAAATCAATCCGCTGATGATGTAATAATTGAAATGCTTATGAAAGGAAAAGAAAAAGTAAAAAATATAATTTTAATTACTTCTGATAGGAAATTAATAAATTTTGCATCTGCAAAAAAAATAAAAATAATGAGTTCTTTAAATTTTGCTGAGTATTTTGAATAAAACTCTTTTAATCTTTAAACCTAAAAATTTGAAGATGAAAAATTACTTTATTTACCACTGTAGCTTCTGCTGCTGAATTTTTTTGTATTCTTCTACTACTTTGTTTAGATATTCATTTGCTTCTTTGTTATTTGGATCCAATTTTAATATTTCTTTCCAAAGTTTTATTGATTCTTCAAATTTACCTTTTGTGTGTGCTATCACTGCTTCATTATATAATTCCATTATTCTTTGTTTCTGCAAAATCTTTGTTGCTTTTTCCTGGTCTTCTTTTTTTCTTATTTTTTCTTCTGCTTTTTTAATATAAGAATAAACCTGATTTTGTAGTGGTGATAATTGTATTATTTTATTCCATTCTGCAACTGCCTGTTCATACTTACCCAAACTATAATAATCAAGCCCCTTATCAAAATAATTTTTTATTTGTTCTTTATTAGCTGATTCCACTTCTATATTTTTTTCTCCCAAAGTCCTAACATATTCTTTGGTTCTTTTTATTTTATTTTGTATTTCTGTATTGTTGGGATCAAGTTCTTGGGCATTTTTTAATAAAACAAGAGCATCTATATATGAACCATCTTTTATTAATTTTTCTGCATTCTGTAAAAACTGTTGTTTTTTATCTTTATTATATAATTCATTTACTTCTTTTTCTTTCTCCAAAAACCAATTATCATAAGGTGCCCATACAAGAGCTTTTGTTATAACTTCTTTTGCTGTTTCATAATCATGAATATCAAGAGCAAATTTTAACTCTTCTTTAAATTCATTTAAAGCATCTTGTCTTACTTTCTGAACAAGTTCATATTTTATTTTTTCTTCCTGCGTTTTTATTTTGTTTTCTATTTCGCGCACATTATCACCAAATAAATAAGCCAAGGAAAATCTATGTATAAAATCAAGCGGTTTCTCTATAAATGCATAATCAAAAATAAAATCAAAATACATAACAGAAGCACCTATAGAAAATCCAGCATCATTTAAACCGCCACGAACAGCAAAAATTTTTAAAATCTCATATTCTGCTCCGGTTTGCCAGCCTATTTTTTTATTGTCTTCTTCTATTGTTAAACCAAGTCCTAATTTTACTATTCCATTAATTGAATCAATAAACGCAGTAGAAAAACCTGTTGCTATATTAAATTTTAAAGGTAATGTATCATAGGAAGTATCAGAATACTTAAATTGTGGTTTTATTATATTTTCCAAACTGGTTGATAATTTTATATTATAAGGAAGTTCAAATGATGTTCCACAATCAGCCCCAACACCATTATATTGATTATTATAAAAGTTTCTATTTATATATTTAATATTAAAACCAACATTGAAAATATAGAAAAGATTAATACCATAAGATAAATTGATATGAGTTGTAGAATCAAAAAATTTATTTCCGGTCTCTTGATTGTTTAGATCTCTTTCTATGATTTCACCGGATTTTAAATATAAAATAGAAATACTTACTGTTCCTTTTTCAATCATAGGCAGAGCATAAGAAACATTGCTTAACATACCGCCTTCATATAAATTATAGTATGTGAGTAGTAAATTTTGTCTATTAGTCCATCCAAGTAAAGCTGGATTTATAAAAGAAGCAAGTGAATCATTTATAAAAACAGAAAGAGCTCCTGCGGCACCTGCATTTTTAACATTAATATCTTGAGAATAGGGCAAATTATTTGCACTTGATATAACTGCTACCAATATAAAGGCTGTTAATAAAATTATTTTTTTCACTTTACCACCATTATTTTAAAATTGTAATTTTATCTTTTAATATTTTTTTATTTCCACCTGAATCTATTTCTATTTTTACTATATATGTACCTGCCATAACAGGTTTTTCATTATCGCTTTTTCCATCCCAAATATCTTCATTATGAGAACCAGAAATTTTAATTGCATCTTGTATTATTGTTTTTATGTTATTACCCATCAAATCAAATATTTTTATGGTTACTTTTGATGTTTCATTTAAATAATATGCAAATCTGCAAAATGACCCATAATAAAATGGATTGGGATACGATGATAGCATAGTTGTTGATGTTTCTCCACTTATAAAACCTGTCCCGGATGACATAGGAAATGTATCTCCTGTATCTGCTGTTATGAAAATCTGTCTTAAAGGATCGTTATCCTGATATGCGTTAATTGCAGATGCATCTTCAAGAGAAATCTTAAGAGAATTTGTATTTATATTTTTAGAAATATCTGCATATAAATAAATTGTTTCACCCGATGGTGTTACTGTAATATGTGTAGGAAAAGATAAATAGTAATTTGAACTTAATGGCATGGATGTCCATTGTATAATGCCAGAAGATGTATTTATTACAATTTTGTCAATACAATTTAAAAAGTTAATTGGTTGTCCTGATGCATTTTTAGCTGTTAAAGTTATTCCACGGATAAGTATGTTTCCATTTCCAAAAGACAAGGGTGATTTAAAAGTAATATCCATCAAATGTACATTCTTTTGATTTTTATAAATATTTTGTGGCATTCTTTGTTGATGTGAAACTCTAAAAGAGCTTGAAAGCAAAGAAAGAGAAGTGTAGGATGGAGTTGTATCAGGTATAACTGGAACGATGTTAAGTGTATTTTTATCTCTACATGTAATATCATCAGCGGATTCCAAACCTATTTTAAAATTATTAACAATTGTTGATGGTAAAATATCTGCCCTAACAACAATTGTAACGGATGAAGAAGCTACTATGCCGGCAGTTGTGATAAGCGGAAAATTTATGATATTACCTGATGATTCAATAGCAGAATAAGTTTTTACACTGTATTTAATATTTCCTGTCTCATCTGTTATAGAAATTTTTGAGAATAAAGTATTTGGAATAATTGGCTTGTTTATATTATCTTTTAAATATAATTTAAGATTATATAATTCTGCGGAGGCAGTTGAAATATCACCAGGGTTTTCAAGACGCAATTTCAATAATACAACATTTGTAGCACCTTTATTTATATTGGGTGGTATTGAATCAATAAAAAACGAATTTATAAAATTTACTTTTTTTTGGATTTTCGCAAAATTAGAATACAAAGGAAAAGAATCAGATAAAGATGCAGTTACAGATATTTTTTTAAAAGTATAATAATCATAAGCGTTTAATGAATTCCAATCGTCCAAAGATAAAACAAAATCAATATCAGCAGAAGAAGCAGTATCTGTTATTGAAATAACAACATTTGCTGTGACTGTTGTCTGAGCCGGTATATTTAACTGCGCAAGAGAGATTGAAAAAGGAGAAATAGCAGCAGGTATATTAGGGCTGTAAATACCACCATAAATAAAACCTGTCTGTTTATCTTGTATTTTAATTGATGAAATAACAGAAGATGGGGATAAAATGCTGCCAGGAATAGGATAGGAACGCACAGTAATTGTGATATTGTTAACTGTTATATCAGCGGATGTCTCAGGTGAGCTATTATAAAAATTTAGTTCCATAGGTATTATATTTGTCTGTCCAGTTGAAACAAATTGCTGCATTGTCCCTGGAGAATGGCTCACTTGTAATAACTCAGCAGGAGTAACTGATGTAATGAGTAAAACATAAGGTTTTACAGGTTCATCAGATAATGTAACTGAAGAATTCTGAAAAGAGATATTTTCTATTTGAAATTCAACAGAACCAAAAGAAGGATTATCAGATATATCAATAGTGACCCAAAAACCAGAACCATTTACAACAGGAAAATTTAAATTATTATACCACCAGTCACCGCCATCTGTGGGTAAATATGCTACATAAATAGCAGTTGACTCTGAAAAATTATCTGTATCAACAGGACAATACCATAATTTAACACTATTTGGTGCAATTGATGCTGGTTCTGTTGCTGAGCCAATATACCAACTATTAAGTGAATTATATACTCCAAAATATTTTAAAACATCACCATTTCCATCATCATTTATTTTTATATGCAAAACAGGATTGTTTTTTGAAGTGGCTTGAAGATATTTCCCATCATAGCCAACTTTAAATACTTGTATAGAAGTCACATCAGAATAAATATATGTATAAATTATTAAAATTACTAAAAGATAAAATAATTTTTTCATTTATCTCCTTTTGTATCATTGTATTAATTTAATTATAGATAATAATTTATAAGTTGTAAAGAACAAAAACTAATCTAACGGCAAAAGTAATGTAAATGTGCTTCCCCTATCTTTACCTTCTGATTCTGCCCATATAAAACCATCATGCATTGTCACTATTTCTTTAGCAATATATAATCCAAGTCCAGCTCCCTGGGCTTTTCTTGTATTTATATCTTCTGCTTGGAAAAACTTATCAAAAATTTTATCCATATACTTTGGCTCAATACCCCTACCTTCATCTATGATTTTAATAATAATATAATTTTCTGATTTTAATAAATCATAATTAAAATTTTTTGGAACATTTATATCTTTTTTACATTTTTTATAAAGCAAAATCACAATTTTAGAGTTATCTTTAGAAAATTTTATTGCATTATTTACTAAATTATTTATGACCTGCAATATTCTTGTAGGGTCTATATTTATTTTTAATGAATTAATTGTTGTATCAAATGAAATTGTTATATTTCTTTTTGAATAAATTGGTTTTAAATTTTTTATTGCTTCCTTTATTATATTTATTATATCTGTTTGAACTTTTGATATTGTAAATATACCTGCTTCAAGTTTTGAAATATCAAGAAGATCATTTATTAAAGATAAAAGACGCTCAGAATTTGTTTTCATAATTTCAAGATATTCTTTCATATATTCTGGGACTTTACCTGTAGCACCGCCTAAAATCAAAGATAAAAAACCAAGAATTGTAGTAAGCGGTGTCCTGAGTTCGTGAGATACCATTGATAAAAAATTGGTCTTTAGAGTATCTAACTCTAGGAGTTTTTCATAACTTTCTTTTAATATTAACTGTGCTTTTTTATATTCGGTAATATCAGAAACAACAAAAACAACTCCTATCATTTCATTTATTTCTTTTATCAAAGAAGCAGAAATTAAAACTGGGATAATTTTATTTTCCATAGTTTTAAATTCTGTTTCAAAATTTTTTACATATTCATTTTTTATAAGATCTTTTAATAATTTATTGAAATGAACTTTATTATTAAATAATATGGCACATGATTTATTTATTAACTGTTCCGAGTTATCCATAAATATTTTTTTTGCATTTTCATTTACAAATACAATATCAAGTTCATTATCTGTTATAATTAATGATTCATTCATTGATGAAATAATTTTTTCTGCTGCATATACAGGAGCAATTTTAAAAAATTTATATTTACTGATAAGATAAAAAAAAGCAATTACAAAAATTATCGCATATAAATTAGGAATATCTTCTAAAAAACTCTTTCCAAGGTTATAATGCATAAAGAGAAGCTCCAAAAACTCTAAAGACAAAACTAAAATAAAAATTCCAATAGAAGCAAGTACAAATACTTTAAGTATCCTTTTCTGTAATTTATTTTTTAATTCAAAATAATATTTGATGAGAAAAAATAACCCTAAAGATATTAAAGAAATTAAATAAATATAAAATAAATATACCAAAATATTATTTTTCCATTTTCTAAACCATCCATAATTTTTTAATTCAAAATTTTCAAACACATTACCAAGCCAAATATTTAAATAAAAAAAAGTAGAAAAAATTATTATTGATATCAATAAAAGTTTATTTTTTATTAAATAATCTTTTTTTGTCTGCAAAGCAAAAAAATAAAAAGCAAAAGCAGGTATTAAAATCCATGAAAAAGAAAAAAAGTTTTCTAAAAATAAAACAACTTTTTCCGGAGTATTTACATTATGAGAGAAAACTTTTA
>JAOAIN010000228.1 GCA_026414685.1 Candidatus Goldiibacteriota bacterium | reverse complement strand
CTAAAGATGTGCAAGTAAATAATAAAAACCTTAAATTTATGAAACATATCTTAAAATCCATGTTTTTTTTGCAATACCTTGAAAAGGATTTTTATTGTTTTCTAATAACACAACAAATATTTCCATATTGTTTTGCACCTTTTTTTTCAAATCACAACTTACATTTCCAATTCCATCTGTTATTATCAAAATTTTTTTAAATTTGTTTTGTAAAGCATGTAATAAAACATTATCAAAGTTCGTTCCAAAAGATGTTTTTACTACTCCCTTTTTTAATTCTTGCATTCTTATTTTTACAATTTTGTCAGAAAAAAGAAAAATAGGTTCACTTATATACATTTTAGCCGATTCCACTAATTTATATATAAAAGGTAACTCCCTTTCAAAAGATGCAGAAACATCTATATATACATGAGAATTTTTATATGTTTCACAGTCATCATCTATATTATTAGGGAAGAAAAATGGATACACATTACTTTTCATTAAAAATACCTCTCGTCTTCCTGGATTTGGAATCACGCCATATTTTGAAGTGATGAATTTATCAATTATCTTTTTTTCTCCATCTTCTTCCAGCACTCTTTTTACCATTCTAATTATTTCATTTTTGTTGTCCGGGCGTAAAAACTCATCAATATCTATATTTTTTTCAAACAAAAATCCAAATCTATCATGACCATGATTCCCAAGTAATAATACTTCAATGTCCATATTACGAATATCTAAAATATTTAACACCTCATATAAAAGTTTATCAGAAGAAAAATCATTAAACCACACATCAATATACCATTTAGCCAGTAATTTTTTGTCTCTTATTATCTTCTCATTTACAAATTTCATTTTTACTATCTTATTTGTTATCTCTTTTTTCTTTTCTTCATTAAAAGAAATTGAATCATCAAAAATATATGAAAGGTCAAAAATAGGACATAAAAGCAAATTAAATACATTACTTGTATCCCCATATAAATTTTTTAAAAAATTATAGCTTTCTTTTAAATGGTATTTTATTATACTGCTGTTTATTTTTATATCAAAAATAATATTTGAAATTTTCGGATTAAATGACATCCACAAATTTTTCAAAAGATCTCCATTTACAATATGTAAAACTTCATGCAAAAAAACAAATATCAAATCTTTTTTATCTTTTACATGAGTATCTAAAAAGTCGGTATTAAAATATATATTATATTTACCATCATTAGTTTTTACTACTGCTGCGGTCTGAGTAACATCTGTTTTATCTGTTAAAAAAAATTGCCAATTTGGCTTAATTTTATATATGTTTTCTATTAAAAAAAGGTCCTTGCTCTCAATAATATATTGATTTATTATTTCTTCTATTTCACTTATATCTTTTATTTTCATTTTTCACCTTTTAAACTGGTCTTTCCAGATATAAAAATTGTTCTTTATCAGGGAGTAAATATGGGTCAAAATCCGATTTTAAATTGTCCGGAATATAAATATTTGAAACCATTTTTGATATAATTTCTTCAAAAATATATATGTCGTCAATGACTTTTATATTTGAGTTAATCTTCGCTGGTTTTAAAGAAGGAGAAATATAAAAAACTTTATCTAATATATCATTTTTTAAAATATTATTATTATTTCTTTTTACTTTTTCTTTATATTCTTTTTTTGTAGGGATACGCAATATTGCAAAAACTTCTTTTGAAGTATCAGGCAATAAATCAACAAATGTTTTATTATACAATTTACCTTCCTTGTCAAACTTATGTAAAATCAATGGATTAATATCTGATATATCATTATATGTTCTTAACTCGCCATCAACATAAGCAACACAGTTACAATTGATATGTTTATCAATTGAAAAATCATAATAAATATATTCAACATATGGAATTTTATATTTATCAATCTCCATAAATTTGTTAATACAAATTATATTTTGATTTGTATCTTCTATTGTTTTTAAAAACAAATAAGTATTTTTATTATCAAAATAAAATGTATATTGTTTTTCCGTATATTTCTCTCCTCGCACCAGCACTGACATAATTATATTAGTTTTATTCCACTTATAATAACTGTCGTAATTTAATTTTTCTATAAATAAATCAAAATTTATTTTTTTTCTAATTTCACAATACTCTTTCATTGCATTTATAAATGGGCAGTCGTAAGTAAAATCTATAAATTTTTTAAAAAAATCTGCAAGATTTTCAATATTTTTATAAAAAATTATCCCTTTTTTTATATATCTTTTATTATTTATTTTTAATGGTATTTCTATGTAATTTTTATATATTTCATCTAAAGCCCTTGAATCATCTATTATATTATAATCGTGTTTGTAAATAATAGATTCGTATAAAAAATGATCCATACCAATAATACATCCGCTAAATATCCTATTTGACATAACATAACTTAGTGGTATATCTATTTCAGTTAAAACAAAAAAACTCACATCACGATAACTAAAACTTTTTTTGAATAATTTAATTTTCATTTTTTTCCTCCTTAAAATAATAATTTTTAAATATTTTTATATATTCTTTTATTTTCTCTGAATCTACTTTTTTGTTTTCTCTATCGCGCAATATATTGTGTACTATTTTAAACACATCTATGTCTATGGATTTTTCTTCTATGATTCCATCCTTTACAAAATCAGAGAAATAAAATAATCCGGAATAAAGGTAATGATTTTTTACTGACATATCAAAAAACCTATTGTAACAATCAAACAATCTTTCTGTATCATGCGGTTGCAACTTAAGTTCACCATTATGTATTCTTTTTACAAATGCCCTACATATTTCCAAATATAACGTTTTCTCTTCAAAATTTTCTTTACTCCATAAATTTGAAATTATTTTTGTTATCGTAGATTTAATAAATGGATAATTTTTGTTAATTATCTCATTGTTTAATTTATAAACATCTTCTACTTTGCGTATTGTATACACTCCTGTATCATTATAATCAGGAAAATCAAATATCAAATTATGAATATATTCTATTTTTCTGTTTGAAATTTCTATGTCTATTGCTTCAAAAGGTAGTGTGTATTTAATTGCATGAAATATTGGTTCTTTTAATTCTTCAAATTTCAACTCCTTTTTATTATTTTTTATTGACCAGGTAGAAATATATGCAATGATGTTGCGCTTAGCCATATTTATACGTCTACCATCCAGATTTATCCCACGAGCATGTGCAAATCGTAAAAATTTTAAAAGATAATTATCTATTTTTCCATTTAGATTTTTTTCATTTAAATAAAATGTTTCTCTTATTTTTTTTATAAAATCAGAAAATTCTTTTTTTTCCTGCTCTGTCATTTTCTTTTCTATTCTATTGCTAAGTCCTTTACCATCATCTTCTGTTATATTATTGATAATTTTTTTTACATCGTCATCAGCCATTTCAATTATTGGTGGAATATTTACTATAAGTGAAAATCTACTTGCAAGCGCTTCATCCAAAGGATATGAGCCAAAATATGATGGTGGATTCATTGCTGCAAATATAATTTTTAGATTTTTTATAGGCAATCCCATTACTTTTCTACTTCTAATCACTTCAAGCCATTTATTCTGCGATTCTGCTCTTGCACGAGATATTTCATCTATAAGTACAAACTCTTTGTCCCATATAGAAAGTGCTGTAGGAACATAATCTATTTTGCCTTTTGAAATTGTTTCGGGATTTGGAAAACCTATTATATCCTCAAATAATGCTTTTGAGGCATCATATGCGTGAAATTTAAGCCCAAGCACCTCTGCAAGTTTTCTACACAGAGTGGTTTTTGCTGTGCCATGTGTCCCTATTAATAATACAGGATCCCCTATTGCAATGCCTGTAATTATGACATCCTCTATCTCATTCATTCCATATATACCTAATTTCTCAAACCACATTTTAACCTCCTTAATAATTTTTTACGTTTTAAAGCAATAGTTATGCCAAAGATAAAAATTTGTTTTTTATTGAATTTTTAGAAATTTTTTAAAAAAGGTGTCAAAAATTGACAGGGAAAACAAGTGGCAGGTGACAGGTGGCAGGTGGCAGATGGCAAGTGGCAGATGGCAAGTGGCAGGTGGCAGATGGCAAGTGGCAGGTAATTAATTTGAAATCTACCAAATCTACCGCATATTCCATATTTATTATGTTCGTTATGAATGTTCGGTGAAGATGTTCGTAACTGCTGTTCGCTAAAAATGTTAATAACGTATATTCAAAAATCTGCGAATTTGCAAATTTACAAATTTTAACTACTTTGAACTAACTATAAAATACAAATTACCAAAGTAGTGCGTAAATAGTTCATAAATAGTTCGGAAGTAGTTCAAAAATAGTTCGCAAATAGTAAAAAATAGTTAAATACTCTTAAATAACGCCTATAAAAAACAAGATTGCTTCGTCAGCCTATCACAAGCTTATCTTTCTTCCCTTGCTTATCTTTCGGCTTCGCTTGCAACGACCAATGCTTCTCTCATTGAATTCTTTACTTGCAATGACTAATTACACTGTCATTGCGAGCAAAACGAATTATAACTTCTGACTTCCTCTTCCACCTCTTATGAGTTTTGCGAAGCAATCTTGCTTTTTTATTACCTTTGCATCCAATTGTTTTTAAATGCAAGATTGCTTCGTCAGCCTCATAAACTCTTTTCTTTTAATCCAACCATCCTCTTTCG
>JAOAIN010000206.1 GCA_026414685.1 Candidatus Goldiibacteriota bacterium | reverse complement strand
GCACTGTATCTTTTGTATAATCAGTTCCTTTGGCATGATATGTAGGTCTTAATATTGCAAGTGTTTTCTTAACATCTTTTTCGCTAAAGATTGTTACATAATCAACAAAATAAAAAGAAGAAAGTATAAAAGCCCTATCTTTCTGATTTATTATTGGTCTTCCTTTACCTTTGAGTTTTCTTACTGATTTGTCAGAATTTAAACCAACTATTAAAATATCCCCCTTTTTCTTCGCAGCCTTTAAAAACCTAATATGACCAACATGAATAATATCAAAACATCCGTTTGCAAAGACAATTTTTTTACCTCTTCTTTTTAATTTTTCAATTATTTTTTTTAACTTTTTTCTTTCTATTATTTTACGCATTACTCAAAGCCTTTTTTAATTCATCGGGAGTAACTGTTGCAACGCCTCTTTTCATTACAACAAGTCCTCCGCCAATATTAGCAAGATAAGCAGCATCTTTAAGAGATGAACCACAAGCTAGTGCAAGCGATATAATAGAAGCCACAGTATCACCTGCACCTGAGACATCAACTATCTCTTCTGATCCAAAAGCAGGTATTTTTATAATCTTTTTATTTTCATAAATCATCATTCCTTTTGAACCACGAGTTACGACCATTCCTTTTGCTTTTATTAAATTGGTTAATTTTTTTATTATACCTTCCACATCTTTTTCTTCATACCTCTCTATGTCAACAAGCGGACCTGCCTCTGTTTCATTTGGGGTGCCTGTTGTAATATATTTAAACTTTTTTAATGCATATCTTGAATCAACAACCACTTTATAACCTTTTTTTGCATAGTTACTAATAATAGAAATAATCTTATCTGTCAATAATGGGCCGCCATAATCAGAAACAAGTAAACAATCTGTCTTTTTTATAAATTCTTTTAAATTACTAATAATATTATTCTCAGTATTCTTTGATATACTTTTTGCTCCTACCTTATCAATGCGAACAATTTGTTGCTTTACTGTATGCACACTACCAGCCATTATTCTTGTTTTAACTGGCACACTAAAATTTTTATCTCTTATTATTGTGTCAAGATTTACTTTTTTACTTTTTAATAAATTTAACATAATTTTGGAATGCTCATCATAACCACATACAGAAATTGCTATCGGTATGGCTCCTAAATCTTTCAAATTCATAACTGGATTTGCACCGCCACCTGCAAGATACGTGCTATGATTATATTTTAATATTAAAACTGGCGCTTCCCTTGATATCCTCTCTGTCTCTCCATAAACATATTCATCTAAAATGAAATCTCCAAGAACTAATATCTTTTTATCCTTAAATCTATTTATCAGATTTAAATATTTTTCCATTTATTTCCTCCATCATTTTTTATGATCCATCTAGCACCATAAAAAAAATCCTTTGCTATATAATCTGGAATTATCTTTTCTTTTTTTATCAAAGTCTTTTGCCATCTTCCAAAACCTGTTAAAACAAGTATACCTTTCATTCCAGAGTTATGGCCTAATTTTACATCTGTAAGTTTATCTCCGATTGTATAACTCTTTTTTAAATCTATATTAAATCTCTTCTTAGCCTTATGTATCATACCTGTTGCTGGTTTTCTACATTTACAATTTTTTTTGTATTTTTTTATTTTTGCTTTCTTATGGTGTGGACAATAATAATATGCATCTATTTTCAACCCATATTTTTTTAATTTTTTTGCAATAAAACGATGCGATTCTTTAACAAAACTTTCAGGAAAATATCCATAAGCTACCCCAGCCTGATTGGTAACAACTATTATTTTGTATTTATATTGTTTTAAAAGTTTCAATGCTTTTATACTGTTTTTATAAAATTTAATATTTTTTAATGTATTTAGATATCCCATCTCTTTTATTAAACAACCATCTCTATCAATAAATACTGCTTTTGTTTTATATTTTTTGTTCATCATCTAATTTAAATTGCATATCATATAATTTTTTATAAAGTCCATTATTCTGATATAAACTATTATGGGTTCCCTCTTCAACTATTCTACCCTTATCAATAACAATGATATAATCTGCATTTCTGACTGTTGATAATCTATGTGCTATAACAAAAGTTGTTCTATTTTTCATCAGATTATTAATAGCTTCCTGCACAAGTATCTCTGATTCAGTATCTAAAGAAGATGTAGCCTCATCTAATATTAATATCGGTGGATTACGCAATATTGCTCTCGCAATTGCTATCCGCTGTCTCTGACCACCGGATAGCTTTACCCCTCTGTCTCCAATCAAAGTATTATATCCGTTTTCTTGTTTTATAATAAAATTATGTGCGTTTGCAGCTATAGCTGCCTCAATAATCTTTTTTTCTTCTATCTCTGGATGACCATATGCGATATTATTTCTTATGGTATCATTAAATAATATAACATCTTGTGTTACAATCCCTATGAGTTTTCTTAAAGAACTCAATTTTATTTTTTTTATATTAATATTATCAATAAGTATTTCACCGCTATCAACATCATAGAAACGAGCAAGTAAATCTGCAATTGTCGTTTTGCCAGCACCAGAAGGTCCTATAACAGCAAAAATTTGTCCTTTTTTTATTTTAAAATTTATAGAAAATAAAACTTGTTCATTTTTATTATAAGAAAAACATACATTTTTAAATTCAATCATATTATTAAAATCATTTTTTTCAACAGCATCCGGTTCATCAACTATATCAGGTTTTATATCAAGTATCTGAAAAACACGTTCTGCAGATGCAAGCGCAACCTGAATTGTATTATTCATGTCATTTAATTTCTTTGCTTGCGGATAAAGTCCTGTAATTGCAGCAATAAAAGCAAAAAATGTCCCTGTTGTAAGTGTACCTGCTATTACTGCTTTTCCTGCAACCAAAATAATAGCAGCAATTCCAATCGCTCCTATTGTTTCCATTATTGGAGAAGCCATTGCAGAAGCCCTGACCACTTTCATATCATATACAAAAGATTTCCATAAATCTTCATTGAATCTTTTACGTTCATAATCTTCCATTCCAAATGCTTTTACAACTCTTATTCCATTAAAACTTTCATTTAATATAGATGTTATATCTCCCATTTTCTGTTGTAAACCGGTTGTTGCCATTTTAATACGTTTACCAAATTGAACTATAGGATAAACAGCTATCGGAAAAACAAAAATTGCAATAAGTGCTAATTTCCAATTTAAATAAAACATCATAATTACAAGCCCTAGAATATTTAAGACTGCTCCTATTACATTACCTAAAACATTTGATAAAGCACCTTGTAATGAGTTCACATCATTTGTTATACGAGATATTAAAACTCCTATCTTCTGTCTGTTAAAAAAACTCATTGACAAATCAGTTATATGTGAGTAAAGTTTATATCTTATATCAAGTATTATCCTGTTTCCCGTCCAGCTTATCAAATAATGCTGGCTGAACACAAAAACACCTTTTAAAGCATAAATAATAATAACAGCAAGTGGTAGTATTGTAATATACTTAACCGCTTCCTGTTTATCAGGATTTGCAAGAATTTTATCTATCACGGGTTTTATAATATAAAAAGAAAGTGCAGTGAGCACTGCAGTCATGATCATAACAAAAAATGTTATTATTATTCTTTTAATATACGGTTTTGCATACTGTAAAAGACGAAAATAAGTTTGCATAAAAATCCTTTCCTTTATGACATAAATAAAAACAGATTTTTTATATTTTAATGTATTTTTCAGGTTAAATCAAGGTAATATAGTTAATTATATTTAGTTTATGGTAGAAATTTTTATAACAATCTTATTAAACATATTTATAAAATTATTCCTTTTTTTCAATTTTCATTTTTTTAAAAATACTTCTTATCTTTTCTTTGATATCATTTGCTTGAGTTATTTCGGTTACAAGGCAGACGCATTTTGCTCCTGCTTTTATAACCTTTTCTATGTTATGTTCTTTTATCCCACCTATAGCGACAAAAGGAATTTGTGCATTTTTAACAACCCATTTTAAATATTTCAATCCAACCGGTGGCATCACATCGTCTTTTGTATTGGTTTTAAATAATGGGCCAACGCCTGCATAATCTGCACCATCAGCTATTGCCTTTTTATACTGTTTTGGTGAGTGCGTTGATACGCCTATAATATATTTTTCTCCGAGTAACTTTCTTACCACTCGTACAGGATAATCATCTTGCCCCAAATGAACTCCATCAGCACCTACCATCAGACATAAATCAGGATGGTCATTAATAATAAAAATCGCACCATTCTTTAAAGTCATCTGTCTTATTCTTACACATTCATCATATTTTTCTTTAAAACTTTTGTATTTTTCTCTGTATTGAATTATTCTAACTCCTGCCTGTAACATTTCTTTTACCACAGTAATATTATCTTTGCCTCTTGAAAATTTTTCCGCTGTTATGCAATAAATATTTAATCTGTTAAATTCATTTAATTTTTTTCTCTTTGACATCATCAAGCACCATCCTCAATACTTCATCAGCCTGTATTGCTGCAACAGCAGTGACTTTTGGTGCAAGCGGCTTGTAATCTTTTATAGATTTTTTCATATCACCAACTATTACAAAATTTCTACCACGTCTTATTTTAATATTATCACAATCACCATATCCAGCTATACCTGATGCGCACACAACTTTTTTTCCGTATTTCAAAGTTATTTCAAAAATAAATTTTTTTGTCATTTCATCGTCAACCGCTTCTATAATCACATCTGGACTTTCTTTTAAAATAATTTGTTTTAAATCTTCCTTGTCAATTTTTTTGTGTATTATTTTTATTTGGGCTGATGAATTTATTTTTAATAAATTTTTCTTTAAAGCCAGAACCTTTTTTTCACCATATTGTTCCTGCCAGAAAATTTGTCTATTTAGATTTTTAATTTCTACTCTATCATAATCTATTAAAATAAAATAAGAAAATCCTGTTCTAACTAAAACATTTGCAATATTACTGCCCAAACCACCACAACCAATAAGCAATATTTTTGTTTGGCTTATTTTATCAATTTCATCTTGTGTAAAATAATTTTGTAAAATGGTTCTGAATTTATACATCTTAAATCCTTACCCAATTTGTAAATTCAGGTCTATAACCCATAGAAATAATGATTTTAATAATTTCATCAACTTTTCTTCTATCATTTATCTCAAATTGTCCTGTATCCTCTGTTAAAGAAGCATAACCCCCAACTGTTGTTTTTGAACCGGCTGACATTTTTGTAATTCCAAGCCCTATTAAATTATCCCGCATATATGATTTTTCACGAGTTGATAAATTTAAGCCTATGCGCGGCAAAAAAATACGTGTTGCTGTGATAATCCGTGTAAAATCAATATCATTGACCTGCGTTTTTATTTTTATGGCTGATTCTGCAGGTTGAATCCTCGGATATGATATTGATATTTCAACATCCGTATAATTTCTCTGCAAATAATCTGCATGAATAGATGTAAGGTAAACATCCAATAAAAAATTTTTATTCAAACCTAATAAACAACCGATATTTATCTCTTTTACCCCAGCTTTAATTGCACGCTCAGGAGCTTGCAATCTAAAATCAAAATCTTTTTTAGGGCCTGTTAGATGTAATCTTTTATATAATTTTTCATCATATGTTTCTTGATATATTGTAACTCCGGTAAGTCCCTTTGAAACAAGATATTTATATTCATCATAGGTTAAAGCATAAACCTCTATAAGAATTTCAGAAAAATATTTTTTTGCAATATTTACTGCTTCTCCAATATATTCCACTGGAGAATTTTTTCTATCATCACCAGTTAAAATTAAAATAGTATCAAATCCATTTTGTTTTAATGCAATCATTTCTTTTTCAATTTCTTTTATTTCCATTTTTTTTCTCACAATGTTTTTATTCAATGAAGAAAAACCACAATAAACACATTTATTAATACAGAAATTAGAAATATAAAGTGGAGCATATAAAAGAATCATTTTTCCAAAATAATTATCAGTTAATAATTTTGCCTTTTTTGCAATCAATTCCAAAATATTTCTATCAGAATTAAAAAGTAAATTTAAAAAGTCATATTTTGAAATTTCTTCTTTTTTAATTATACTGTATATATCATTTTCTCTATTTGATTGCCAGTTATTAAAAAATTTTATTTCATTTTTTATTATTTCTTTTATCATTTTTTTTATCCTTTAAAAATCCAGTAAGTGGTGAAGATGCTTCTGCAAATTCCCGCTCTGCTAAAATTCCAATCTCATAAGCAATTCTACCTGCTTTAACTGCCATATCAATAGCTACTGCCATTTTCACCGGATCTTTTGCAATTGCTATTGCAGTATTTACAAGAATAGCGGAAGCTCCCATCTCCATAGCTTTTGCAGCATGAGAAGGTCTACCAATACCAGCATCTATTATAACTGGAATTTTTATTTCTTGAATTATAGGTTTTATAAGTGTTTCACATGTTATACCTTTATTCGTCCCGATAAAAGATCCAAGCGGCATAATAGCAGCAGCACCTGCTTTTTCAAGTTTTTTAGCAGTTATTAAATCAGGCGTTATGTATGGGAATACTGAAAATCCTTCTTGCACTAATTTTTTTGTTGCTTTTATTGTCTCTTCGTTATCAGGGGCAAGATATTTTGTATCTGCTTCTATTTCAATTTTGATCCATTTTGAACCTGAAATTTCACTTCCTATTTTTGCAATTTTTACAGCCTCATCAGCATTTCTTGCGCCTGATGTATTAACCATTATTATGATATTTTTCGGAATATAATCCATTATATTTTCAACTTTTGAAGCTGGATTTATTCTACGAACAGCAACTGTTAAAACTTCAATACCTGTTTTTTTTATTATATCAGGGATTAATTTATATGTTGGCAATTTACCTGTACCTATAAAAAATCTGGATTTTAATTTTTTTCCAGCAATTTCAAATTCTTTATCCATTTGACTTTAACCTCCACCAACAAATCCAATTATTTCAATTTCATCATTTTCTGATAATCTATAACTTTTCCACTGTTTCTTTTTTACTACATGGTCATTTACAAGAATTGCAATATTTTTAATGTCATAATTATACAAAACAATTATATCCATGAGTGTTTTGATATTTTTATTTTTTATTTCTTTTCCATTCAATTTCATTTATCTTATACTCCTATAAAATAAAAAACTTCTCAACCAGCAAAGGTAAAGAAGTTTCAAAAATCCCTTCGCCGGTATTATCCGGATCAGGTTCTATGGGTATATTCTCAGGCATTGTTTTATAAACAATAACCACCCCATAACAAACTCTTGATCTTTTTATATTATATACTATTAGATGTTTTTGTAAATAATAATCTTAATTAAATAAAAAAATAATATTATATATTTATTGAAAAATGTGTTTACATAATAAAATATTTACTATTCAAAATAATTAACTCTTGAAAAACAAAGTATATTTTATATAATAATCCCATATATTTTTAAAGGATGATGTTATATGGAAAGAATTAATATTTCTTACATATTAAAGCTTATTTTTCTGGGCAGTATTATTTCAATAATAACTGCCTTTACAGTTGTAAAACTACTTATGTCAATAAGTGTAATATATATGCCTGATTTAAAAGGTCTGTCCATAGATCAGGCAAAAAAAGTAACATCAAAACTCGGTCTGGAACTAAAAATTGAAAATGAAGTTGATTCAAACCTTTTTGAAAAAGGATGCATTATTTCTCAAGATATACCACCAAAAACAAAAATAAAAAAAGGTAGGACGGTTTATGTTGTTGTAAGTCGCGGTTCAAAAATTATTAAAATGCCTGATATAACAGGACTTCCTCTTCAAAAAGCAATAATTGAATTAAAAAACGCAAATCTTGAAATTGGTCTTGAATCAGCTGTTTCTTCTTTTGTGTTCAAGGAAAATACAATAATTTCACAATCTCCCCTACCTGGTGAGAACATACCGACTGGTTCAAAGGTGAATATATTAAAAAGTATCGGTCAGAAAAAGTTTAATTTTATGATGCCTGATTTTATAAATAAAAATATAAAAGACGCATTCAACATTTTTAAAAAATACAATCTTCATATAAATAATCTAAATACTGAAGACAACAACAATCTTATATCTGGCACAATTATCAAACAAGCACCACTTCCTGGTCACATGGTAAATGAAGAATCGCAAATTGATTTTACTATAAGTAAAAAATCCGATGATATAAATTTAAAAAAACGATTTATTAAAATATCTTATAGGCACGAAAATACAAATCCAACTTTAATAAAAATAATTGTTCTGAGTTTAAACGGAAGTGAAACATTATATAATGAAATAACACAACCCAATCAACAGATAACTTTAGATGCAACTGTTCGTGGTGATGCTATTGTCCAAATATATGAAGGGACTAATTTAATTAAACAAATAGAATACAATTTATAAGGAAAAGTAAAAATGCAAAAAAAACTTTCAGTGTCAATACTGGATTCTGATTTTTCCAAAATTAAAGAAACTATAAAAAGACTTGAAAAAAATAAAGTTGACTGGATTCATTTTGATGTAATGGATGGCAATTTTGTTCCAAATTTAACTTTTGGTGCAAAATTAATAAAACCATTAAGAAAATTTTCAAATTTAACGTTTGATACGCATCTGATGATAAAAAAACCAGAGAAATATTTGCAAGATTTTATTGATGCCGGATGCGATATTATTACAGTTCATTATGAAGCATTAAAAAATTTTAAAAAAATTATAGAAACAATAAAAAGGGCAGGTAAAAAAATCGGTATTTCTATAAAGCCAAAAACTTCGGTGAATGTTTTAAAAAAATATCTTTGCTGTATTGACCTTGTACTTGTTATGAGTGTTGAACCTGGCTTCGGTGGACAAAAATTCAATGAATCTGTTTTACAAAAAGTTTTACAATTAAAAGAGATCAGGAAAACAAAAAATTATAAATATATAATAGAAATTGATGGCGGAATCAATTTGCAAACAGCTCCCATTGCATTAAAAGCGGGTGTTGATGTAATAGTGGTTGGTAATGCAATTTTTTCTTCAGAAAACCCTTTTAAAACCATTAATAAATTTAAAAAATTATTGAAATAAAAACAAGGGGGAAATTTTGTTTGAATCAATCACTAAAAAATTATCAACAATAATAAAAAAGGTTACAGGTATAGGTATAATAACCGAAAAAAATATTGAAGAAGCAATAAAAGAAATCCGTATGTCTTTACTTGAAGCAGATGTTAATTACAAAGTAGTTAAAGAATTTACCGAAAAAATAAAATTAAAATCATTAGGAACCGAATTAATTAAATCCATTAATGCAAATCAACAATTTATTAAAATTGTTCACGATGAGATTGTTACTTTACTCGGTCAGAATACTTCTTATTTGAATCTTACAGAAAAACCTGCTTTTATCATGCTCGTTGGTTTACAGGGATGTGGTAAAACAACAACAGTAGCAAAACTTGCAAATTATTTAAAACATGAACATAAATTCAATAAAATTTTACTTGTAGGGGTGGATGTATATCGTCCTGCAGCAAAGGAGCAACTCAAAAAACTCAGCCAACAAATAAATGTTGATTTTTATACAGAAAATATAAACAACGCAATTAAAATATCAGAAAACGCAATTAAAAAAACTGTAAATGAATATTATGATGCAGTTTTATTTGATACAGCCGGAAGATTACATATTGATGCAGAGATGATTGATGAATTAAAAAAAATAAAATCTTTAACATTTTTTTCTGAAATTTTATTAGTTGCTGATGCAATGCTTGGACAAATTTCAGTTGATGTGGCAAAAAATTTTAACGATGCATTGGGTATCACAGGTATTATACTCACAAAAACTGATGGAGATGCACGAGGCGGCGCTGCACTTTCTATGAAATATATAACCGGTGTTCCTATCAAATTTTTAGGGACTGGTGAAAAATTAGATAAATTTGAAAAATTTCATCCTGAAAGAATGGCATCTAGAATTCTTGGCATGGGTGATATTGTTTCCCTTGTAGAAAAAGCTAATAAATCTATAACATTAGAACAGGCAAAAAAAGTAGAAGAAAAAATAAAAAAAGCAACTTTTAATCTTGAAGATTTTCTTGAACAGATAAAAGCAATAAAAAAAATGGGGCCAATTGGAGATTTACTAAAAATGGTGCCTGGGACATCGGCTCTACCTGACATAGACTTTGATGAAAAGGAGTTAAAACACATTGAGGCAATAATACTTTCTATGACTCCAAAAGAGCGAGCTTATCCTGAAATAATAGATATAAGTAGACGGCAAAGAATTGCAAAAGGTTCAGGAACAACACCTGAAAAGGTAAATAAACTTTTAAAACAATTCAATCAAATGAAAAAAATGATAAAACATATGGGTAAAAAAAGATTTAACGCTTTTCCAAATTTTCCATTCCCTGGTTTTTAAATTAAATACTAATGATTAAATTTTTTGTGTTATTTTCTAAATCATTTACTTAAACGAAGCAATTGCAAGTTTTATTATTTTTCTATCCTTATATCCCTCTTTGTTCTTTGCTTCCATCACCGCTATATATATCCCCCTGCTCGCTAAATTCTTCCCCTCTGTCTTTAAATCCCATATTATCTGTCCTGCTCCAAGCTCC
>JAOAIN010000192.1 GCA_026414685.1 Candidatus Goldiibacteriota bacterium | reverse complement strand
TGATTTAATAATATCAGTTAGAGTGTTGGGGGTTATATTTTTTTTTATAACGTTTTTTTATTTAATAAAAAATGCAATAGAAGAACAAAATAACAAATATATTGCGATATCAACAGCTCTTGGTTTCATGGCTACTTCTGGTATAATTGCGGTTTGGTTTTTTGGGGGGCTTGAACAACCCCTTGTCTGTGCTTTATTATCCGCTTCTATTTATTATATTTTATCCATGATAAGAGAGAAAAATTTTGATATTAAAAAGTCATTGAAAGCTGGAATTTTACTAGGATTACTAGCAATAACTCGTCCCGATGGAATTTTATTTACAATTTCTATTACAATTGGAATTTTATTTATAAAAAAGATTAACAAAGAAACTTTTTTTTCAGCTTTTGTAATATTTTTACCTTCTATTATTTTGATTACAGCGCAAACTATTTTTCGTATATTTTATTATAATGATATTCTGCCAAATTCCGCATATTTGAAATTGGGTTTAAGTCAAAAATATATTCAATATGGTTTACATTATTTAAAACAGGGTATAGAATCTATGTTGCTAATTATGTTTATATTGATTTTATGCATTATTACACAGTATTTCAATAATACAAATCGTAGTAAGTTTACTTTTCTTATTATACCTTTACTTGTGTGGATTATTTATATTATCACTATTGGTGGAGATATATTTCCTGCATATAGACATCTGGCTCCAGTCATAGTAATAATGAGTTATATGATCTTTTATGGTATGAGTGATATTGAAAAAATATTTTCATTAAACAATAAATTAAAAATATTACTGACTATTACAATAATAATATTATTATCTATAAATTTCATAAATCAATTTAAGGATAAAATGATAAAACTTGCAAAATATGAGCGATGGGAATGGCTGGGAAAAACAATAGGCCTTATGCTTAAAAAAGCATTTTTTGATAAACAACCTTTGATGGCTATTTCTGCAGCAGGATGTTTACCTTACTGGTCTGATTTGCCAGTTATAGATACACTTGGTTTAAATGATTATTATATTCCAAGATATTCTAAAAAGGATCCAAAAGAGAGAAGAATTGCCCATGAACTTGGGGATGGGGCATATATATTATCCAGAAATCCAGATTTAATAATATTTTATGGGCCATTTGGTAGTATGGGACCTATGTATAGTAGCGAAGTCCAGATGTTTGACATGGAAGAATTTAAAGAAAAATACATACCATGTTTTATCAGACCAGAAAAGAATTCAAATGATTATAGTATTATTTGGTTTCGTTTAGATAGTTTAAAGACAGGTTTAAAGGTATATCAAAATAAAATATTTTTACCTGCTTATTTTTTATCATACGGTGGTCATACATATTCTTATTTTGATGACACAGAAAAAATATTTAAGGCAATCTTAAAAAATAATAGACCGTGTGGTATTATAGGTTTAAAACTTAATCCAGGTAAATATATTTTGGAAACAGAACCAAAAATTAATTGCTCTGTTTTTATTTATGATAATTTATCAAAAAAAGAGATAAAATATGGTAAATTGCCAGTTGATTTTAATTTTTATGGGGGAAAAATTGATATAAAAATTACATCAGAAGAAAATTCTGAATTAAAAGGAATTTATTTAAAAAGTAATAATTAAAATTTATTAAAAAATATAAATATTTAAAATAAAAGTTATTGTAAAAAAATTTCTGGAGGTTTATATGAAGTCATATGTTGAGTATCTTACTTTTAATACAAAAAATAAAGTTGAATTTATCAATATCACAGATAGGGTAGAGAAGGCACTATCAAAATCAGGAATAAAAGAAGGATTTATACTTGTTTCTGCAATGCATATAACTGCATCTGTTTATGTAAATGATGATGAAACTGGATTAATAGAAGATATCAAGGAATGGTTGCAGAAGTTGGCTCCTAAGGGGCCTGATTACAGACATCATAGAACAGGCGAGGTTAATGGTGATGCGCACTTAAAATCTCTTCTTTTACATCATCAGGTTATAGTGCCTGTAACTGATGGTAAGATTGATTTTGGACCTTGGCAACAGATTTTTTATGCTGAATTTGATGGGCAGAGAAATAAAAGAGTGATAATCAAAATAATAGGGGAATAATAATAGTATATGAGATTTTAAGAATTAAATTGAAAATTTATTTTAATTTTTTGAAGGCTTCTTCAAAAACTTCTTTTGGCCTGTAGCCCACAAATTTTTCTCTGATATTTCCTTCTTTATCAATTATGAAAGTTGTTGGTAAACCGTGTATGCCGCCATAATCATTTGCTATTTTTTCATTTCCTATTACAACAGGATAATTAATTTTAAAATCTTTTGCAAATTTTTCTACCTTGTATTTCTCATCTATTGCCATACCGATAATAACAAGACCTTCTTCTTTGTATTGTTTGTATAATTCTATGAAAAATGGAATTTCCGCACGACAAGGTGGACACCATGTAGCCCAGAAGTCAAGAATTACAACTTTACCTTTATAATTTGATAATTTTATTTCATTTTTATTTAATGATGTCAGTGTGAAGTCAGGCGCTTTTTTGAAAGTTTCATTTTCATTTACTGGTTTACTGTGATTTTTTGAAACACTTTTAAGATTTTCATCTGAAATTTTATTTTCTGCTGAGTATTTCTGTTGATTTTTTAACATTCTGTCCCATATAAAAAGTAATGCGAATAAAACAATAAAAGCAATAATTGTTTTTTTCATAGGATCACCTTTAATTAAAATATTTTTATTTTAAATAGGAAAAGCCGATTTATTTTGTAAAAATATCAAATACTGTAAGTAATGAAGCAATCTTTATGAGACCACCTGTAATCATTAAAATACCAATTATTATTAACAGTATACCAGAAATCCATTCAATAATGTAGAGATATTTTTTTATTTTATCAAAAATTTTAAAAAAAAGAGTTAAAGAATATGCGGTTAAAATAAAAGGTATTGCGAGCCCCAGAGAATACCAGGTTAAAAGCAAAATACCGCGATTTAATGTTTCTTGCGAAGCAGCAAGAGCAAGTATTGCTGCAAGTATAGGACCAATACATGGAGTCCAGCCAAAGGCAAAAGCAAAACCAATTATAAATGATCCAAAAATGTTTAATGGTTTTTGTGTTATATTTAATCTTTTTTCGCTGTAAAGTGCAGATATTCTGAATATACCAGTTAGATGAATTCCCAGAATAATGATTATGATACCAGAAATATATGTTATTATTTTTGAATATTTTGATAATAAAGAACCGATAAATGTTGCTGATGCACCAAAAGAGATAAAAACAAAAGAAAAACCAACAACAAAAGCAAGGGAATTATTAATAACTTTTGATTTCACTTTTATTATATCTGTATTATTTCTTAAATCTTGTAATGAAATTCCAGATATAAAAGATATATAACCTGGAATTAAAGGAAGTATACAGGGCGATAAAAACGAAAGAATACCTGCAATGAAGGCCGTAAAAAATGTAATATTCTGTGTAACTGTGTGCTCCATATTAGTTAATATGATATATTTTTTTTAAAAATTGTCAATACAGGATTAAAAATGTTGGGAAAGTAATTTAATAATAATATTTGATAAAAATACTTTATAAAAAATGTTTTATACATATATTATAGGAATAATCAATAAATATTTTTTTAAATTATGGTTTTATATATAATAAATAATATTTGAATATATTTATTTTAAGTAAAACTTATAAATTATTTATATTGATAAACTACATTAAAAAATATATAATATATTGAGACAATTAACATGGAAAAATTATTTGGTTATATAAATAAAAGAGGCGAGTTTGTAATAAAACCTCAATATAAAGAAGCATATCCTTTTATAGAAGGGTTAGCCAGGGTTAAAAAAGATAATAGATATGGATATATTGATAAAAATAATAAAATTGTTATTCCTTTTAAATATGATATAGCCTATGATTTTATTAAAGGATTGGGACTTGCAGTTGTTGAATCAAAGGATAAAAAAAGAAGTGAGTATATAAATAAAAAAGGAGAAATAGAAAAAAAACCAAAATTCAAAGAGGACCTTATTCATCCAGTGGGTTTGACAGCAATAAGAGTGGGTGATAAATGGGGATATGTAAATAAACTCACAGATATTGTTATAATTCCTGAATTTGACAGGGCATATAATTTTTCAGAAGGCCTTGCAGCTGTCAAAGTTTTGAATAAATGGGGGTTTATTGATAAAAAAGGAAGAATCAAAATAAATATGCAATTTGATACTGCCTATCCATTTTCTGAGGGGATGGCTGCTGTTAGAGAAACAATTAAATGGGGATTTATAAATAAAGATGGTGAAGTAGTGATAGAACCTGTATATGATAGTGTTAAAAGTTTTTCAGATGGGCTTGCCGCTGTTGAAAAGGACGGTGTTTGGGGATATATTAATAAAAAAGGAGAAGTTGTTATTGATTTTAAATATGAAGCAGCAGATGATTTTGGAGAAGGACTGGCACCGGTGGTTTTAAAGTAATATTCGCTTATAATATTCTTTATTTAAATTAGTTAACAATGTTTGTAAAAAAATTTTTAAAATATTTTTATATAATTAGCGAACAGCTGTTGAGAACGCCTTTCGTAAATATTATTTTGAACAATTTTGAATAACAATAATCTGCATTATCCTTGAAAATTATTATAAAATAATATAAAATCAATATAATTATATCAATAATGAGGTCTGTCATCTGTGAAGAAGGATTTTTTAATAAAGTTTCAGAATATTTTATTTTTATTTATTTTATTTTTTCTACCACTTTTTTTCTGCCCATTTACTCTTGATCCTTTCTGGGTGGCAGAGCGATTTTTTTTCAAATTTTTATTATCATTGTTGATAGTTGCTTTTTTAATTAGAGCATTACTCAATACATCTTTCGTTATAAATAAAACACCTTATAATTTACTATTTGGTGGTTTTATTATTTTTAATATTGCTGGTGTTATAGTAGTTCGTAATTATTTTCTCTGGGCAGATACTTTGATTTTAAATATATTTTATTTTTTTTTATTTTTGATTTCGCTGGATTTTTCTTTGCAGAATAAAAATAATTATAAAAAAATATTAGTGTTTATTTTAATTTCAAATTTTATTGCAGCTTCTTATGGGCTTATACAGTCATTTGGCTTTGATCCTTTACGTTGGCAGACGGATTTTTCACGGCGTGCTGCTTCAACACTGGGAAACCCTAATTTCCTGGCAGGACAGTTATTGCTTGCGATACCACTAGCCATTTCACTATTCTTTTCTGAAAAAGTACCAAAATCAGTTTCAATAATTATTATAATTGTTCTTTGTGCAGCGCTTATTTTGAGTCAGACACGAGGTGCATATATTGGTTTTATTGCATCTTTGACTATGTTTTTTATTCTTACTTCAAAATATGAAAAAGAATCATTTGTTAGATTAAAAACCATTTCTATGGCTGTTTTTTTGCTGGTTTTTATTATATTGCTGTTATACACGGCTATAAATTCAGAAATGAGAACAAAGATAAAAGATGCGTTGACTTTAAAAGATAGCAGTGCAAAAATAAGATTATCATTGTGGAAAAATACAATGTATCTTATAAAAGATAATCCTTTGTTTGGCTCTGGACCTGGGAATTTTGAAATAAAATATGCGTATTATCAATATAAATCATTAAAATATAAAGATTTTTTTGATAATGATTTTTATAAATCTGCCCATGCGCATAATGATTTATTACAGATAATGGGGGAGTATGGGCTGCCTGCTTCTGGGTTTATTTTATTATTATTTTATCTTATGCTTTTAAACGGAATTAGAATATTAAAAACACAGAATAATGCAAAATTTTTTATAATAGGAATTTTATCCAGTGTTATAGGGATTTTAATTCATGGATTATTTAATTTTCCACTTTTAATTATACCAACTGCTGCGACTTTTTATATATTACTTGGTAGTTTGGTGGCATTGAGTGGCAATTATGAAAAGAATGAAATCAGAATGAATTTGATTTTAAAAATAACATCCGTTTTATTTGTGTTTATTTTTATATTTTTTGCATCTATTTTAACAAGAATATTTTTATCAAATTTTTATCTACGCAAATCAGGGGAAGCTACACATTTTAAGATGAATCGTATAGCAATAGAGCATTCAACAAATGCTGTGGCGATTGCTCCATGGGTTTATGAGAATTATTATGTCAATGCCACAGATCATCTAAATGCCGGTGATATAGAAAAAGCATATAAATTATATGAAAAAGTTTATGAATTAAATCCTGGACATTGGGAGACAAATGTTTTTTTATTTGAATTTTATGCTTCAAATAACATGAATGATGAGATGTTACAAATCGCCGAAAACATGTATAAGCTCTCACCCTATTCGCTTAAAGCAATAACTTCACTAGGTTATGCATATTATGTCAATGGCAAATTTGATAAGGCAATTTTAACATATGAAAAAGGTTATTATAATCTGCCAGAAAAATATGATATACTTTATCATCTTTCTGCTGCTTATGGTGCCATTGGAGATACAGAAAAAGCAATATTTTTTGCGCGTAAAGCAATTGCTATATCTGAAGATAATGCTGGTGCTTATTATAATCTTGCTGTTGCATATATTAAATCAGGTAATATTCAGATGGCCAAAGAAACGTTAAATGAAATGTTAAAAAAACATCCGAATAATAAAAATGCTAAAGAGTTATTGAAGGTGTTGAAAAATGAAATTAAAAAGTGAATTTGTATTTTCGCTTATTATCTTTTTATTTTCATTTTACATATATGTTATTACTTTAAATCCTGTTTTTCATGCAAATGATTCGCCGGAGACAATTGCCTGTTCTTACACTCTTGGTATACAGCATCCACCAGGCTATCCATTATTTACATTATTTGGTAAAATTTTTAGTTTTATACCATGTGGAAATATTGGCTTTAGGGTTAATCTGCTGGCTGCGTTTTTTGGTTCTTTAACTATTGTTTTTGTGTTTCTAACAACATTTATAATTTTTAGAAAAAAAGATATTGGACTATTTTATACTTATCTGATTGCGTTTATTACTTCTTTATGCCTTTTGTTTTCATATACTTTATGGTCTGAGGCGTTATCAGCGAAAGGCGGCATATATACATTTAATATATTTTTTATTACTTTTCTTACTTGGTTTATTTTTAACTGGTCAAAAAATCCGAGTGAAAAAGGGCTTTATTTATTTTCTTTTATTTATGGCTTATCATGTGCAAATCACTGGGAGTCAATGGTTGTTTTAGCACCTGCATTTTTTATTTTTTTATTGTTGACAATAAAAAAATATAATCTATTTGTTTTTTTTAGAATAAAAAATATTATTTATTATTTTATTTTGTTTTTATTAGGGTTAAGCGCTTATCTCTTCTTGTTTATCCGAGCAAAATATGGTGCAATCTTAAATTGGGGCAATCCTGATAATTTTATAAGTTTAATACAGGTTATCATGCGTGAACAGTACGCTGAATTTGAAAAAGTGAAAAATTTATCAACGATGAAGGCGCAGGCGTTAAGAGTTTTTAATCTGATTTTTAATGAATTTGGAATTGTAGGTCTTATGTTATCGTTTGCCGGTATTATAGGATTTTATAGAATTGGTAAAAAGGCGCACTTGTTGTTTTTTATAATAGTGATACTAACTTTGATTCTGGCTTTTTCTTTTTATTTTAATTTGAAACCAGATATGTTATGGGTGATAGATGTTTTTATGATTCCCATTTATACTTCTATGGTGTTTCTGATTGCGGGTTCTCTTTTTTTTATTGTGGGAATTTTATCATCATTAAGAATAAATGAAAATTTTGAAAAAGTTATATCAATAATTTTATTTTTAACTCTGCCATTGAATCTGTATTTTAAAAATTTTAAAAAAGCTGATCAATCAAATTACTTCTATGCTTATGATTTTGGTATGAATATTATAAAATCCGTTGATGAACAGGATGCCATGTTATTGCTGGAAGGAGATTTTAATGTGATGCCGCAGATGTATTTTAAATATGTTGCTAAAAAAACACATTTCTGTCCGGTTACAACAATTTTTTTATATAAGGACTGGGGGGTGAAGAATTTTAAAGCGGAATGTCCTAATATACCTTTTACTGCAACAGCAGCTGATACATTTTCATATAAAGTGGCAAATTTAATTGCTTTGAATTATAAAATAAGACCTGTGTATGCTTCAATTTTTAAAAAAACGCTTGATGAGTTTTATCCTGATTCTTTAAAAATTTTCGTAAGCCATGGTTTCCTGATGAAATTAAGAATAGACAATAAACCATACCAGAGGATTTCAGAGCAATTGATGAAAACATTATCCTACAGAGGGCTTCTTGATAGAAAATCCTACATGAATTCAACTACTCAATTATGTGTTTCAAATCATTCAAGTGCCTATATGGAACTCGGTAATTCTTTTAAAAATATCGGCGATTTTAGAAATGCATATAAATATTTAAATAAAGCGTTAATACTATCTAATGAGAAGACAAAAGGATTATGCCTTACTCATCTTGGAATACTTTATTCTGTTCTTGCAATTGAAGCTGGTAAAAAGTCAAATAAAGCAACAGAAATCAGTTTTTATGAAAAAGCAATAGAGTATTACACAAAGGCAATAGAGGTGGATAAAAGTTTACCTGAACCATATTCAAATCTTGCTGGAATTTATAATAATTTGAAACAATATAACTTGGCAATAGATGCTGCCAAAAAGGCATTGAAATTAAAACCTAATTTTGCAGAGGCATATAATAATTTAGCAATTGCATTTTACAACACTGGCGAGAAAATAAAAGCCATGGAAGCCATGCAAAAGGCAGTGGATTTCAGTCCGTATAATGAAATGTTTAAAATGAATCTTGAAAAGATAAAGGCTGAATTAAAATGAACATACTTGTAATTTCTCCTGTGTTGCCTTATCCACCCAATGACGGTGATCGTATTAGAATATATAATTTTTTGAAATTCCTTTCAAAATGGAACAAAATACATCTTGTCAGTTTCATATATAAAGGAGAAGAGAAAAATGTAAAATTTCTTGAAAAATTTTGTTCATCTGTAAAAATTGTTTATATTACAAAAATTCAGATATTTTTTAATATTTTTAAAACGCTATTTTCTTCAATTCCACTTAATATTGGAGCGTATCAGTCAAAAAAAATGAAAGAAATTATAGAAGAAGAGATAACAAATAAAAAAATTGATCTAATATATGCATATAGAATAAGAAGCGCACCTTATGCTTTGTCACATGGGATACCAGCTGTTATAGATATAGTTGATTCCATGGCGCTCGTAAATAAGAGAAGAGAGATTTTTGAAAAAAATATATTTAGAAAAATATATATTAAAATTGATTATAGTAGAATTTTAAGTTATGAAAGAAATTTATATAAAAATTTTAAGAAGATATTTATAAATTGTGAAGATGATGCAAAATTTTTAAATACACAGAATTTATATGTTATTTCTAATGGTGTTACAGGACGAATTATAAAGAAAAGAAAAAGTGATAAATTTATAATAGGTTTCTTCGGTAATATTGATTATGCACCTAATTATGATGCTGTAATGTTTTTTTATAAAAATATATGGAAAAAAATAACCGAATTTGATAAAAATATTAAATTGATAATAGCTGGTGATAAAAATAAAAAATTAAAAAATTTTATTGATGAAAATGTGGAAATAAAAGGATATATAGATGATATAGATCGTGAAATATGTAACTGGGATATATCTTTAGTTCCTGTTAGATATGGCGCAGGAAGGCAGAATAAAATTTTAAAATCTTGGGCATGTGGTATACCGGTAGTTGCGACACCATTTGCTGCTGCAGGTGTTTATGGGAAGCATGGAGCGAATTTATTGATTTCTGAAAACAGTGATGATTTTATCAGGGCAATTTATAATATTAAGAATAATAAAAAAATGAGAGAAAAGATAATAAAAGGTGGTTTTGATACACTTAAAAGATATTTTAATTGGCAGAAAAATTTAAACCATTTAAACAATATACTAAGAAAGGTAGCAAACAAATGAAAAGGATAATATTTTTTTTTATTATTATTTTTTTGGTTTTCAATTCATGTACGGTTTTAAAAAGACAGGTGACAGTAAAACCACCTGAAACCGTTGATGAATTGAAAGAAACAGAGACAGAAGCAAAGAAGTTATATGATGAGGGTAGATATAAAGAAGCAATAGAATATTTACAGGCACTTCTTAAAAAGGATCCAAAAAATCCAGTTTATTGGAACCAACTCGGAAGTGTTTATGCGCAACTTAATAGCTTTGATAATGCTATTATTTCATTTAAAAATGCAATAAAATATGATCCAAAAAATATAAAAGCGATGTATAATCTTGGACTTGTTTATTCTGAAAAAGGTTCAAAAAAAGAAGCCAAAAAAGTAATTGAAAATGCTTTGAAAATAGCACCAAAAAATCCACTATTGCAGGCAGCGCTTGGTAATGTGTTGATAGATGAAGAGAATTATGATAAGGCAGAAAAGGTTTATGAGCAAATAGTTGCGGTTAAACCTGATTTTGATATCGGGCATTTCAATTTAGGAGTTATTAATTATCAAAAGAGAGAATTAAAAGAAGCAAAAAAAAATTATGAAGAAGTTTTAAAAATAAATCCTAATGATGTTGAAGCTAAAGAAAATTTAGCAGCCATACATATACTTGATTCGGATTACGAAAATGCTATAAAATATCTGAAAGAAGTAATTGATTCAAATCCTCAGGATGATATTACTCTTGAAAATGCATATTATAATCTTGGTATTGCATATTTGAGAATGGAAAAATTTCAGGAAGCACTTTCAGCATTTGAATCAGCATTGGAAATAGAACCATGGGATATGGCTGCATATATAAATGCTGCTATTCTTGCAGAAAAACTTGGTTATAAGGATAAGGCAATAAAATACTGGCAAAAATATGATAGATTATTACCAATAAATAAAAGAAAGAAAGAAATTAAAGAAAAATTGCAAAAACTCGGTGTGAAGATTGAGTTAACACCTGTTGAGACAAAACAAATAGAATCAGAACCAACAGGTAGTACAACTGGAAGTAAGATTAAAAAATGAAGAATTTTTATTTTTTTATTTTTTCTCTGTTATTTTTTTTTCCTTGTTTCTCTGCTAATTTTGAAGTCACTTATGAAAATGCACGAAAGTTATTAAATGAAAATAGAAATGGTGAAGCTTTGGTTCTTTTAAAACAGGCGGAATTGATTGCTCCGGAAAATAAAAAAATGCATATTTATCTTGATATCGCTATCTGTTATAGACGTATTAAAAATTATGACAGGGCGATAGAATATTATTTAAAAGCTGCAAAATTTTCTCCCAAAATGGTTGATATCTGGTATAATATAGGTCTTGCATATTATTATAAAGGTAATTTAAAAGAAGCAATTGCAAACTATAATAAAGCAATTGAATTAAATCCTAATTATGTAGAATGTTATGGCGCTTTGGCAATGGCATACAGAGATATGGGGCCTGTGGATATGGCTATAAAGGTAATAAATAAAGCTCTTGCAATTGATCCTAATTATGCCGGTGGTTATAATATAATTGGTAACTGTTATGAAGATAAGGGATGGCATTATAAGGCAATTGAAATGTATAAAAAAGCTATTGCC
>JAOAIN010000188.1 GCA_026414685.1 Candidatus Goldiibacteriota bacterium | reverse complement strand
AGATGTGTATAAGAGACAGAAGAGTGGGTGATAAATGGGGATATGTAAATAAACTCACAGATATTGTTATAATTCCTGAATTTGACAGGGCATATAATTTTTCAAAAGGTCTAGCAGCTGTTAAGGTTTTAAATAAATGGGGGTTTATTGATAAAAAAGGAAGGATAAAAATAAATATGCAATTTGATACTGCTTATCCATTTTCTGAGGGAATGGCGGCTGTTAGAGAAACACTTAAATGGGGATTTATAAATAAAGATGGTGAAGTAGTGATAGAACCTGTTTATGACTGTGTTAAAAGTTTTTCAGATGGGCTTGCAACTGTGGAAAAGAATGGTGTTGGGGATACATTAACAAAAAAGGAGAAGTTGTTATTGATTTTAAATTATGAAACAGCAGGTGATTTTGGAGAAGGATTGGCGCCAGTGGTCTTAAAATAATGTTTAATAAAAAATTTTTTTAAAAGTTTTTGAAAAAGATGTTTGGCAAACATGTTTTCGTGCATACTTTTTGAATATACTTTTAGAACATTATTTTTAAACATTTTTGGTATTTCTGCAATATCCTTGAAAATTATTATAAAATAATATAAAATCAATACTAATTATATCAATAAATGAGGTCTATCATTTGTGAAGAAGGATTTTTTATTAAAGTTTCAGAATATTTTATTTTTATTTATTTTATTTTTTTTACCACTTTTTTTCTGCCCATTTACTCTTGATCCTTTCTGGGTGGCAGAACAATTTTTTTTCAAATTTTTATTATCATTATTTATAATTGCTTTTTTAATGAGAAAATTAATCAACAATACATATTTCGTTATATATAAAACACCTTATAATTTATTATTCTTTGGCTTTATTATTTTAAATATTATTGGTGTTATAGTAGTTCATAATTATTTTCTCTGGGCAAATACTTTGATTTTAAATATATTTTATTTTTTTTTATTTTTGATCTCGCTGGATTATTCTTTGCAGAATAAAAATAATTATAAGAAAATATTAGTGCTTATTTTAATTTCAAATTTAATAGTATCTTTTTATGGGCTTATGCAATCATGTGGCTTTGATCCTTTACGTTGGCAGACTGATTTTTCACGACGTGCTGCTTCAACGCTAGGTAACCCTAATTTTCTTGCGGGTCATCTATTGCTTGCAATACCATTTGGCATTTCTCTATTTTTTTCTAAAAGAGTACCAAAATCAGTTTCCATAATTATTATAATTGTTCTTTGTTCAGCACTTATTTTGAGTCAGACACGAGGTGCATATATTGGTTTTATTGCATCTTTAACTATATTTTTTATTCTTGTTTCAAAATATGAAAAAGAATCATTTGTTAAATTAAAAACCTATTCTATAGTAGTTTTTTTGATGGTTTTTATTATATTGCTTTTATACATCATTATAAATTTAGAAATGAGAACAAAGATAAAAAATGCTTTGACTTTAAAAGATAGTAGTGCAAAAATAAGATTATCATTGTGGAAAAATACAATGTATCTTATAAAAGATAATCCTCTGTTTGGCTCTGGACCTGGGAATTTTGAAATAAAATATGCATATTATCAATATAAATCATTAAAATATAAAGATTTTTTTGATAATGATTTTTATAAATCTGCCCATGCACATAATGATTTATTACAGATAATGGGCGAGTATGGTCTTCTTGCTTCTGGTTTTATTGTAGCGTTATTTTATCTAATATTTTTAAATGGAATTAGTATATTAAAAACACAGAATAATGCAAAATTTTTTATAATAGGAATTTTATCCAGTGTTATTGGAATTTTAATTCATGGATTATTTAATTTTCCACTTTTGATTATACCGACTGCTTCGACTTTTTATATTCTACTTGGTAGTTTGGTTGCATTTAGCGGAAATTATGAAAAGAAAGAGATCAAAATGAATTTAATTTTAAAAATAACATTTGTTTTATTTGTGTTTATTTTTATATTTCTTGCATCTATTTTGACAAGAATATTTTTATCAAATTTTTATCTACGTAAATCAGGAGAAGCTTCGCATTTTAAGATGAATCGTATAGCGATAGAACATTCATCAAATGCTGTGGCGATTGCTCCATGGGTTTATGAGAATTATTATATAAATGCCAAAGATCATCTAAATGCTGGTGATATAGAAAAAGCATATAAATTATTTGAAAAAGTTTATGAATTAAATCCTGGGCATTGGGAAACTAATGTCTTTTTATTTGAATTTTATGCTTCAAATAACATGCATAATGAGATGTTAAAAATTGCTGAAAACATGTATAAACTTTCTCCTTATTCAGTTAAAGCAATAACTTCACTAGGTTATGCATATTATATAAACGGTAAATTTGATAAGGCAATTCTAACATATGAAAAAGGTTATTATAATTTGCCAGAAAAATATGATATACTTTATCATCTTTCCGCTGCTTATGGCGCCATTGGAGACACAGAAAAAGCAATATTTTTTGCACGTAAGGCAATTGATGTATCTGAAGATAATGCTGGTGCTTATTATAATCTTGCTGTTGCATATATTAAATCAGGTAATATTCAGATGGCAAAAGAAACGTTAAATGAAATGTTGAAAAAACATCCGGATAATAAAAATGCTAAGGATTTATTAAAGGTGTTAAAAAATGAAATTAAAAAGTGAATTTATATTTTCTTTAATTATCTTTTTATTTTCATTTTACATATATGTTATTACTTTAAATTCTGTTTTTCATGCAAATGATTCACCAGAGACAATTGCCTGTTCTTATACTCTTGGTATCCAGCATCCACCAGGTTATCCATTATTTACATTATTTGGTAAAATTTTTAGTTTTATACCATGTGGCAATATTGGTTTTAGGGTTAATCTGCTGGCTGCGTTTTTTGGTTCTTTAACTATTGTTTTTGTGTTTCTAACAACATTTATAATTTTTAGAAAAAAAGATATTGGACTATTTAATACTTATCTGATTGCGTTTATTACTTCTTTATGCCTTTTGTTTTCATATACTTTATGGTCTGAGGCGTTATCAGCAAAAGGCGGCATATATACATTAAATATATTTTTTATTACTTTTCTTACTTGGTTTATTTTTAACTGGTCAAAAAATCCGAGCGAAAAAGGGCTTTATTTATTTTCTTTTATTTATGGCTTATCATGTGCAAATCACTGGGAGTCAATGGTTGTTTTAGTGCCAGCATTTATTATTTTTATCATATTAATAATAAAAAAATATAATCTTTTTATTTTTTTAAGAATAAAAAATATTATTTATTATTTTATTTTATTTTTATTAGGGTTAAGCGTCTATCTTTTCTTGTTAATCAGAGCAAAATATGGTGCAATCTTAAACTGGGGTAATCCTGATAATTTTATAAGTTTAATACAAGTTATCCTACGTGAGCAGTATGCTGAGTTTGAGAAGGTTAAAAGTCTATCAACAATGAAAGCTCAGGCATTACGAGTTTTTAATCTGATTTTTAATGAATTTGGAATTATAGGACTTATTTTATCGTTTGCCGGTATTATAGTATTTTATAGAATTGGGAAAAAAGCATACTTGTTGTTTTTTATCATAGGAATACTTACTTTTATTTTAGCTTTTTCTTTTTATTTTAATTTGAAACCAGATATGTTATGGGTGATAGATGTTTTTATGATTCCTATCTATGTTTTCACGGCATTTCTGATTGCTGGTTCTCTTTTTTTTATTTTGAAAATTTTATCATTTTTAACAATAAATGAAAATTTTAAAAAAGTTATATCAATAATTTTATTTTTTACTCTACCATTGAATCTATATATTAAAAATTTTAAAAAAGCAGATCAATCAAATTATTTTTATGCTTATGATTTTGGGATGAATATTATAAAATCCGTTGATGAGCAGGATGCCATGTTATTGCTGGAAGGGGATTTCAATGTGATGCCGCAGATGTATTTTAGATATGTTGCTAAAAAAGCACATTTTTGTCCAATTACAACAATTTTTTTATATAAGGATTGGGGGGTGAAGAATTTTAAAACTGAATGTCCTGATATCACTTTTACTGCAACATCTACTGATACATTTTCTTACAAATTGGCAAATTTAATTGCTTTGAATTATAAAATAAGACCTATATATGCTTCAATTTTTAAAAAAACACTAGATGAGTTTTATCCTGATTCTATAAAAATTTTTGTAAGCCATGGTTTTCTGATGAAATTAAGAATAGATAATAAACCATACCACAAAATTTCAGAGCAATTGATGAAAACATTATCCTACAGAGGGCTTCTTGATAGAAAATCTTACATGAATTCAACTACTAAATTATGTGTTTCAAATCATTCAAGTGCTTATATGGAACTCGGTAATTCTTTTAAAAATATCGGCGATTTTAGAAATGCATATAAATATCTAAATAAAGCGTTAATACTATCTAATGAGAAGACAAAAGGCTTATGTCTTACTCATCTTGGAATACTTTATTCTGTTCTAGCAATTGAAGCAAGTAAAAAATCTAATAAAGCAACAGAGATAAATTTTTATGAAAAAGCAATAGAATATTACACAAAGGCAATAGAGGCGGATAAAAGTTTACCAGAACCTTATTCAAATCTTGCTGGAATTTATAATAATCTGAAACAATATGATCTTGCAATAGATGCTGCAAGAAAAGCACTGAATTTAAAACCAAATTTTGCAGAGGCATATAACAATTTAGCCATTGCATTTTACAATACTGGCGATAAAGTAAAAGCCCTGGAAGCCATGCAAAAAGCGGTGGACTTCAGTCCATATAATGAAATGTTTAAGATGAATCTTGAAAAGATAAAGGCTGAATTAAAATGAACATACTTGTAATTTCTCCTGTGTTACCTTATCCGCCCAATGACGGTGATCGAATTAGAATATATAATTTTTTAAAATTTCTTTCAAGATGGAACAAAATACATCTTGTCAGTTTCATATATAAAGGAGAAGAGAAAAATGTTAAATTTCTTGAAAAATTTTGTTCATCTGTAAAAATTGTTTATATTACAAAAATTCAGATATTTTTTAATATTTTTAAAACGCTATTTACTTCAACTCCACTTAATATTGGAGCGTATCAGTCAAAAAAAATGAAAGAAATTATAGAAGAAGAGATAAGAGATAAAAAAATTGATTTAATATATGCATACAGGATTAGAAGCGCACCTTATGCTTTATATCATGGAATACCTACTGTTATAGATATAGTTGATTCCTTGGCGCTTGTGAATAAAAGAAGAGATATTTATGAAAGAAATATATTCAGAAAAATATATATTAAAGTTGATTATGATAGAATTTTGAATTATGAAAAAAATTTATATAAAAATTTCAAGAAGATATTTATAAATTCTGAAGATGATGCGAAATTTTTAAATACACAGAATTTATATGTTATTTCTAATGGTGTTACAGGACGGATTATAAAAAAAAGTAAAAGTGATAAATTTATAATAGGTTTTTTCGGTAATATTGATTATGCGCCTAACTATGATGCTGTGGTGTTTTTTTATAAAAATATATGGAAAAAAATAACTGAATTTGATAAAAATATTAAATTGATAATAGCCGGTGATAAAAATAGAAAATTAAAAAATTTTGATGATGAAAATGTGGAAATAAAAGGGTATATAGATGATATAGAGCATGAAATATGCAACTGGGATGTATCTTTAGTTCCTGTTAGATATGGTGCAGGTAGGCAGAATAAAATTTTAAAGTCTTGGGCTTGTGGTATTCCAGTTGTTGCAACACCATTTGCTGCGTCTGGTGTTTACGGTAAGCATGGAAAGAATTTACTGATTGCTGAAAATAGCGATGATTTTATTCAGGCGATTTATAATATTAAAAATAATAAAAAAATGAGAGAAAAGATAATAAAGGGTGGTTTTGATACAGTTAAAAAATATTTTAATTGGCAGAAAAATTTAAATAATTTGAGAAATATACTAAGAAAGGTAGTAAATAAATGAAAAAGATAATAATTTTTTTTATTTTTATTATTTTTATTTTAAATTCTTGTACAGTTTTAAAAAGACAGGTAACTGTAAAAACTCCTGAAACCGTAGATGAATTAAAAGAGGCAGAGACAGAAGCAAAGAAGTTGTATGATGAGGGTAGATATAAGGAAGCAATAGAATATTTGCAGGCACTTCTTAAAAAGGATCCAAAAAATCCAGTATACTGGAATCAGCTCGGAAGTGTTTATGCGCAACTTAATAGTTTTGATAATGCCATTATTTCATTTAAAAATGCAATAAAATATGATCCTAAAAATATAAAAGCGATGTATAATCTTGGACTTGTTTATTCTGAAAAGGGATCAAAAAAAGAGGCTAGAAAAGTAATTGAAGATGCTTTGAAAATAGCACCAAAAAATCCATTATTACAGGCGGCACTTGGCAATGTGCTGATAGATGAAGAAAATTATGATAAAGCAGAAAAGATTTATGAACAAATAGTTGCAGTTAAACCTGATTTTGATATTGGACATTTCAATTTGGGGGTTATTAATTATCAAAAAAGAGAATTAAAAGAAGCAAAAAAAAATTATGAAGAAGTTTTAAAAATAAATCCTAATGATATTGAGGCAAAAGAAAATCTAGCAGCTATATATATACTTGACTCTGATTATGAAAATGCAATAAAATATTTAAAGGAAGTAATTGATTCAAATCCTCAGGATGATATTACTCTTGAAAATGCATATTATAATCTTGGTATTGCATATTTGAGAATGGGAAAATTTCAGGAAGCATTTTCTGCATTTGAATCAGCGTTAGAAATAGAACCATGGGATATGGCTGCATATGTAAATGCTGCTATACTTGCAGAAAAACTCGGTTATAAGGATAAAGCAATAAAATACTGGCAGAAATATGACAGATTATTACCAATAAACAAAAGAAAAAAAGAAATAAGGGAAAGATTACAAAAACTCGGTGTAAAGATTGAGTTAACTCCTATTGAGACAAAACAAATAGAACCAGAACCAACAAGCAGTACAAATGGAAGTAAGATAAAAAAATGAGAAATTTTTATTTTTTTATTTTTTATTTATTGTTTTTTTTTCTAAGTTTTTCTGCTAATTTTGAAGTTACTTATGAAAATGCAAGAAAGTTATTAAGTGAAAATAGAAATAGCGAAGCTTTGATTCTTTTAAAACAAGCAGAATTGATTGCGCCTGAAAATAAAAAAATGCATATTTATCTTGATATCGCTATCTGTTACAGGCGCCTTAAAAATTATGATAGAGCAATAGAATATTATTTGAAAGCTGCAAAACTTTCTCCCAAAATGGTTGATATCTGGTATAATATTGGTCTTGCATATTATTATAAAGGAGATTTAAAAGAAGCAATAGCAAATTATAATAAAGCAATTGAATTAAATCCTAATTATGTAGAATGTTATGGCGCTTTGGCAATGGCATACAGAGATATGGGGCTAGTGGATATGGCTATAAAGGTAATAAATAAAGCTCTTGCAATTGATCCTAATTATGCCGGTGGTTATAATATAATTGGTAACTGTTATGAAGATAAGGGATGGCATTATAAGGCAATTGAAATGTATAAAAAAGCTATTGCC
>JAOAIN010000091.1 GCA_026414685.1 Candidatus Goldiibacteriota bacterium | reverse complement strand
TGTTAAAAGTAGTTTTTTTTATTGTTTCTTCTGTGATATCAACAGAAAAAATTCTCAACCCATTAAAAGAAACAACAGTTAAACAAACACCATTCACTGCAATTGACATGCCCCTATGAATATTTTTTATCTCTTTTTCAGAATAAATTTCTATATTTTTGCCTTTATTTACTGTTTTTATTTTTTTTATTCTGCCCCTGCAATAAATTATTCCTGTAAACATTTTATTTATATAAAACCTTTCCTTTTAATAAAATATCATCTTTTATTTTTTCAACAGAAATATTTTTTAAACTGAAAACCTTACTCATATCTTTAAAACCCATTTTACCAAAATAATGCAATCCATCAGCACCTATAATTTTAGGAGCAATATAAAGCCAAGCCTCATCAACCAATTTTTTACATAAAAACGAAGTAGTAACCGTAGAGCCACCTTCTATCAACACACTCATTATACCCCTTTTAAATAATTCTTTCATTATAAAATTTTCATCTATCTTTCCATTTATGGCTGGTGATTTTATAATTACTGCACCTTTTTTTTCCAGGATTTCTTTTTTAATGTTATTTATATTACTACAAAAAATAATTATATCTCCTTGTCCTGATCTTTTAAAAATATTAGCATTTATTGGTGTTTGCAAATTCGCATCAAGCACAACCTTTTTTATTTTTTTCCTACTATCTATTCTGCAGTCAAGATGTGGATTATCAATCAATATAGTATTTATACCAACCATAATTGCATCGCAGAATTTTCTTAAAAACTGCGAATGCTCTCTTGACTCTTTTGATGTTATCCATTTTGATTTTTTATTTTTTAAAGCAATTTTACCATCAGTAGAAAGTCCTGCTTTGATTATCACATATGGCATTTTTTCTTTCATATTTTTTATAAAAACCCTATTTAACTCTTCTGCTTCTTTTCTTAAGACTCCATCTATGACAATGCATCCGGCTTGTTTTAACTTTAAAAAACCTTTGCCATTTACTTCAGGATTTGGATCTTTCATTGAAGCAATCACCTTTTTAATCCTTGCTTTTATTATCGCATCAACGCATGGTGGAGTTTTTTTATCTGTGTGAACACAAGGTTCAAGGTTTACATATAAAGTTGCATTTTTTGCTTTTTGCCCTGCTTTTTTTATAGCTTCAGCTTCAGCATGCAATGCCCCGGGTTTTTTATGAAATCCGGTAGAAATTATTTTATTATTCTTCACTATAACACATCCAACAAGTGGATTTGGTGATGTATGCCCAACCGCCTTTAAAGCAAGGTCTATTGTGAGTTTTATATATTTTTCATCAGGAGTCAAATATCTCCCTCCTTTTGAATTTTGGAATAATATAACATATAATTTGATATTATACAACAATACAATATTAATTAGATGATACTGTTAAAAAAATGTGTAGCATTTATAAAATAAAATTACTATTTATAATAATTAATTAGATATATTTGTTATTTAAATGTAGTTGATTACATTTTTTGAGGAATTCATTGAGAAAAGTATGTGAAACATAAGTAGGTCAACCAATCAGTGAGACACGGATGTAATACAAGTCAAACGGTTTTTGTGAAGCCAATAAATGTGTTTATACAAAAACCTTTTTAATACAAGCAAAAAATTTATTACGGAAAAATGCTTCAACCACTTTTCCCATCATCATCTCCTTCTTATGACCATGAGGAAAATTTTAAATAAAAATTATAAAACTTAACAATTTTTTATATTACTCAACACATAAATTTTAATTGACTTTTTTTTAAATCAATTATATAAATAAATATACCGGAGGAATAAATGAGAAAAATATTTTTATATTCTTTTTTTATTTTAAGTTTAATTATCATTTTGACTTTTGGATGTTCAAAAACAGAAGAACCAAAACATCCTTCAACAACATCTAACCCTTCACTTACTATTACTATTACTATTACTATTACTGTTACAATCACCCCAACAAATATACATACTCCTACTGGTAATATTGTAATCCTTGATAATTTTTCCGATGGTAATTTATATAATAATTATAATAATTATTGGTATCCATATTGGCCTTTTGATGGCCAGTGGGTATCAACACCAACGATTACAACAGGATATGTAGATTATGGTTTAAGAGTTACAGGGCATGTTACAGCTAATGCTGGTTTCATGCCATTTTTTGGATACTTTGGCACAACAACCAATATTGATGTTGTAAATGGCGTTGATATACGTCCTGTGAATTACATTAATATGATTTTAAAAACTATTGAAAATGTTCCAGTAAATAATACAGGTTTTTTTGACAAAATTAGAATTTCACTTTTCACCCCAAATTTTTCTTCTACGGCCGATTATGATATAACTTCATTACCTTCAAATTCATGGCAAATATATAAAATAAATATTGACGATTTTAATTTCACAGCCGGGTCAAAAGATAATTTACTTTCGCATATGGGGATTGTTGGTATTTATATTTTTTATACTTCAATAGTTCAGGGCGAACAAGCAGAAGCAGAACTATATGTTGATGAAGTATTTTTCAGCGAAAACTAAATTATCAAAAACCTAACTTTTTTATCAATATTTTCTAATATTTATATTAATTTTAATAACAATTTACAAATTATAATTTTTTGTTATATAATAATTTAACTTTGCGGATGTGGCGGAATTGGCAGACGCGCTAGATTCAGGGTCTAGTGGTGGCAACGCTGTGTGGGTTCAAATCCCACCATCCGCACCAAACACCAAACAATTTTTAAATATAAAA
>JAOAIN010000184.1 GCA_026414685.1 Candidatus Goldiibacteriota bacterium | reverse complement strand
TGGAAAATGAAAGAGTTTTTAAATATTACAAACAAACAATAGATGATTTTATGCGTTTTTATGAATTCAAACCTCAGGTAATAGCATGTGATTTGCATCCTAATTTTTTATCTTCTATATATGCAGTAGAACTTGCTTCGAGATATAAAATAAAAAATATAAAAGTTCAGCATCATTATGCTCATTTAATATCCGCAATGGCTGAAAATAGATTGTTTGATCAGAAAGCAATTGGAGTAATATTTGATGGGACAGGATTGGGGCTTGATAATACAATATGGGGTGGTGAATTTTTAATTGGGGATTTAAAAGGTTTTGAAAGATTGGGGCATTTTAAATATTTTAAGCTTCCAGGTGGTGATATTGCCACTAGGCAGACAGTTAGACCTGCGGTTTCATTGCTTTTGAATTTTATGGAAAAAAAGGATATAAAAAAGATTTTTAAATATAGAAAAATAGATTTTATAATTGAAATGATTGAAAAAAATATAAATTCTCCACTCACATCGAGTTCTGGTAGAATTTTTGATGCTGTTTCTGCAATACTTGGTATTTGTTATCAATCCACCTATGAAGCTCAGGCACCTATGATGCTTGAATCACTTGCAGAAGAATTTAAAGGAACAGGTATGGTTTATAAGTATGAAATTCAAAAAAATGAAAAAAACATATATGAAGTTAATATAGTCCCTGTTATTAAAGAAATAATAAATGATTTAAAAAAACACGAAAAAAAATATATTGCTTTTTCTTTTCATAAAACCATTGCTTTTATTATTTTAGATATGGTTAAATTGTTATATGAAAAAACAAAAATAAAAAATGTTGTGTTATCAGGTGGCGTATTTCAGAATGCAGTTCTTTTAACTCTTGCATTAAATTTATTGAAAAAAAACAAATTTAATGTATTATTACATAAAAATTTATCACCGAATGACTCATGTATTGCATTTGGTCAGGCTGTTTATGCAGCGTTGAATATTTGATAAATTTGAATGAATAATACTTTAAAGATATTATTTTATAAATTCAAAATTTAAAAGTTTTTAAAGGAGTATAAAATGTGTCTTGCTATTCCTGCAAAAATAGTAAAAATAGATGGAGATTATGCAACTGCTGACTTTGATGGGGTTAAAAGGAAAATTTCCATACAACTAACCCCTGATATTAAAGTAAATGAATATTGCCTTGTACATGCAGGTTTCTCAATAGAAAAAATAACAGAAGAATATGCGATGGAAACAAAAAAATATCTAAAAGAGATGATGAAAGTATCTGAAAATGGGTGAAAAAAAAGATATAAAGAATATTATAGAATTAATAAAAAAAGATGCAAAGAAATTAAGCGCAAAAATAAATATTATGGAAGTATGTGGTACACATACAATGGCAATATCGCGTTTCGGTATCAGAAAATTACTACCTGAAAATATAAGATTGATATCTGGACCTGGTTGTCCTGTTTGTGTTACTCCAATATCAGAAGTAGATAGAGCAATTGAATTATCCGAAAGAGATGATGTTATTATAACAACTTTTGGTGATATGATGAAAGTACCTGGCACAAAATTTTCTTTGAATAAAAAAAGAGCAGAAGGAAGGGACATAAGAATTGTTTATTCGCCTATTGATGCTCTTGATATTGCAAGAAATAATAAGAATAAAAAAGTTATTTTTATAGGCATTGGATTTGAAACAACAGCACCATTAATTGCTGCAACTGTTATTCAAGCCAGAAAGCAGAAGATAAAAAATTTTTATGTGTTGCCGTATTTTAAAGTTGTTATTCCACCTATGATAGCTTTGCTTAAAGACAAAGATTTAAATTTAAATGGTTTTATATGTCCTGGTCATGTGAGCACAATAATAGGTGCAAAAGCATATGAGCCACTGACTAAACAATATAAAATACCATGTGTTGTAGTTGGTTTTGAGCCACTAGATATTTTAACCGGCATTCATATGATTATAAGTCAGATAATAAATAATAAACCATCAGTTGAAATCCAATATAAACGTGCAGTTAAATATATAGGCAATTTATATGCGCAAAAGTTAATAAAAAAGGTTTTTAAAAAGATAGATTCAAATTGGCGCGGAATAGGTTTGATTCCTGAAAGCGGTTTGACTTTTGTAGATGCATATAAAGAATTCAATGCATCTGAAAAATTTAAAACAGATATTTCTTATTCAAAAGAACCTGTGGGTTGCAAATGCGGTGATGTATTAAAGGGTAAGGTTATTCCTTTTGATTGCCAGCTTTTTGATAAAAGATGCACCCCTTCCAATCCAGTAGGTGCTTGTATGGTAAGTTCAGAAGGCACATGCGCTGCATATTATAAATACGAAAGAGTAGGAGCGAAATCATGATTGAAAATATAATAACTTTAGCCCATGGAGTAGGTGGACGTAAGACTCGGGAACTCATAAATAAATATATAAAAAAATATTTTTACTATATAGGATTAGATAAACTGGAAGATGGAGCCTTAATAAAGATAAATTCAAAAACAGGTGTTATCACAACAGATTCCTTTGTGATTTCTCCACCCTTTTTCTCAGGTGGTGATATAGGTAAACTATCTATATGTGGCACCATAAACGACCTTGCAGCTATGGGTGCAAGACCATTATATCTTACATGTAGTTTTATACTAGAAGAGGGTTTAAAGATTTCTGATTTTGAAAAAATTTTAAAATCAATAAAATTAACAGCCAGAAGTGTCGGAGTAAAAATAGTGGCTGGAGATACAAAGGTTGTTCAAAAAAATAAAGGAGATTTAATTTTTATAAACACAACAGGTTTTGGAGAACTTATAAAACCTGATATTAAAATTTCATCTACTAATGCAAAACCAGGAAATGTTGTTATAATAACTGGTAATATTGGTGAGCATGAAATAGCAATTTTAAAAGATAGAGAAGG